>JAGBZX010000030.1 GCA_017628025.1 Kiritimatiellia bacterium
CCCACACAACCTTTCCAAGGTTGCACCATCGACCACTCGGACACCCCTCCGGATATCTAGTTCGCAATGATTACTGGTGCCAGGAGCGGGACTCGAACCCGCACGTACTCGCGTACGGCAGATTTTGAGTCTGCTGCGGCTGCCATTACGCCACCCTGGCAATCCTTGGAGCGGGCGAAGGGAATCGAACCCTCGTAGCCAGCTTGGAAGGCTGGAGCTCTGCCATTGAGCTACGCCCGCCCGCTATCCAAACGAACAAGAGTATTATATCATAAAATCTAAACAGAAACAAGCCCTTGTTGACGAAGCATCGCTTCTATTTTCGGTTCTCGACCGACGAAAAGCTTAAAAATCTCATAAGCATCCATCGAACCGCCAAGGGAAAGCACTGTATCTTTAAAACGTTTGCCGATTAATGGATACTCTTGACGAGGAGCATCCTCGAAAACTCCAAAAGCATCTGCGCTCATAACCTCTGCCCATTTATAGCCATAATAACCAGCATCATATCCGCCAGCAAAGATATGGCAAAATGAACAAAGGAAAAGATCGTCACCCGTAGTCTTAATACCAAAATGCGAGAAAAGCTCATACTGAAGCCTAATAGCATCTTCTCCTTTTTCGCATATCTGAGTATGTAATAGCCAATCTATTTTCGCAAACGCTAATTGACGCCGACAAAGAGAGCCTGCCATAAAATTCTTAGCCTTCTTAACTTTCTCAAGTAGCTCTTTTGGTAGATCATAGCCAGCAACAGGGTCTAAGACCCAATTCTCCATAAATTGACTGGCTAATTCTACAGCATCCCACTCTACTAAATTCAAACCTGCCGCCGCCTCTTCTTCAACGGTCGTTAACATGCATTGAAGCGCATGGCCGAACTCATGAAATAGAGTTTCAACATGTACCAAAGATAATTCGGTTTTGCCATTTTCATCAGGAGGATTAAAATTAGTTACTATTAAAGCAACAGGTTTTTTATTACGGCGCTTTGAGTAATCAGAAAACTCATTCATCCAGGCACCGCCCTGCTTTAATCCATTTCTGACAAAAGGATCGAAATAAAAACCTGCGATTACGTTACTATCTTTGCTGATTTCAAAAAGCCTTACATCTTTATGCCACGCCTGTGGTGCTGAATCAACTTCTACAACATCTATATCAAATAAAGTTTTTACTGTGCGCCAAAGACCAGAAAGAACCTTCTCTAAATCAAAAAACTTTTTTATATCAAAATCCGAGTAGGCATACTTTCTTTCTCTAAGTCGCTCTATCGCCCAAGCTCTATCCCAAGGCTCAAGATTTTCCCCGAGCTCTAATTCTTCTGCTTGAGAAACTTTTAAAGTAGCTTCATCAAGCTTATTTATCATATTAAGTACTGCTCGCTCAGACGGCGCACACTTTTCGGCGAGTGATAACTCCGCGTGCGTTTTAAAACCTAGTAGCTCTGCCTTTTCCTGCCTAAGTTTAAGAATTTTCTCAATAAGCTCAAGATTACCAGGCGCACGAGAAACACGCGCCTTATAAAGATTCTCTCGTATCTCTCTATCTTCACAGTGCTTCATTGTCTCTAAGTATGAAGCATCATCTATCGTATAAGTTTTGCCACCCTTCTCATACTTGTAAGCATTTGTAGCATCTAGAACAGCGTTTGCAAAAGACGTTGATAGGCTAGTTAATTCTATATTAATCTCATTTAAGCGATTTCGCTTATCATCCTCAAGCGCCACACCAGAAAGTTTAGCAGACAAAAGCGATTTCTCTAGTATCCGACGGCGAACAGGGGAAATCTCGCTTTTAGAAAGCAAATCCTGCCTCTTTGAATAAAGAATTTTAGATTGCCCTGCCTTCATTGAGAATTCGACAATTTTGCCCTGCCATTGCTCTTTAAGCTCACGCCAAGAAGGATTATTCATAACAGATGTCATATGAACAACCTTCTTCCACACATCAAACAACTCACGAAGACCATCGTCTAAACGATACTCAATAGAATCCCAAGAAACTTCTTGTGATTCTTCAACTTCGCTAAGAACAGCTTCTGCTTGTTCAAAAAGCCGCGGCAAATCCGCCGCGGCTTTTTCAGGTGTAAACCTTGACCAATCGTAAAACATGATTAGTTCTTAAACGTTACGATGCCTTTACCCTTGCGGATAACACCGATTTCGTGATACTTCTGGTGAACAGCATTAAGCACGTTCTTAGCCTTCTGAAGCTCGCGCTTAGGAACTATGACTATAAAGCCAATGCCCATGTTAAATACGCGATACATCTCATCACGATCAACCTTGCCCTGATTCTGGAGGAACCTAAAGATTGTAGGAACTTCCCAAGAAGCACGATCAATCTCAGCGTTAACGCACTTTGGCAGAACTCTCGGAATATTATCCTGAAAACCACCACCAGTAATATGCGCCATGCCTGTAATTTTTACGCGCTCCATAAGAGCCTGAACGGGCTTAAGGAAGCTGCGATGAACAGCTAAAAGTGCGTCACCAAACGTAATGTCAGTACCAGGCAAACGATCTGCAGGCGAATAACCGCAAATATCAAAAACGATCTTACGCGCAAGCGAAAAACCATTTGTCTGTAATCCACCTGAAGGGAAGCCTAAAATAACATCCCCAGCGCGGATAGACTTGCCAGTAACAAGGCGCTTTTTAGACACAGAACCAACAATGGTACCGACTAAATCATATTCACCTACAGGATAAAGACCTGGCATCTCAGCAGTTTCTCCGCCAAGAAGAGCCATTTTGTTTTCTTTACATGCTTTGCAAAGCCCCGAAACTACTGACTTAAACTGCGCCGGCATAACCTTTGATGTGCCGATGTAGTCCATAAAGAATAGAGGCTTAGCGCCCTGCACGAGAATATCGTTTACGCAGTGGTTAACAATATCCTGCCCGACGGTGTCGTGACGATTCATCATCGCAGCGACTTTGAGCTTCGTGCCGACTCCGTCGGTGGAAGCGACAAGAATCTGATCCTTGCCTTCGGGGACCTTGTGCAGGCCGCCGAACGCGCCGATACCACCGATGGTGTATTTTGTTTTAGTCGACGAGACCATCTGTGCGATAGAGCCAACTGCGCTCATCTTGGTGTCAATATTGACACCAGCCTGAGCATATGCTGAAACGTTCTTTGCGGCCATGAGTAACCCCAGTTTTATCAAATCTTGTTATTAGAACCAAGAACCTTTACAATCTTGTGGACATACATCTTCTTCATCGCATCACGAGCAGGCGTGAGATACTGACGAGGATCGAAATGACCAGGATTCTCTGCAAAGTGCTTGCGGATAGCAGCTGTCATAGCAAGACGTGAGTCGCTATCGATGTTAATCTTGCAAACAGCACTCTTAGCAGCCTTTCTAAGCTGTGATTCAGGAATGCCAACTGCGTCAGGAAGCTTACCACCAAACTTGTTGATTGTATCAACTTCGTCTTGAGGAACGCTGGAAGACCCGTGAAGAACGATCGGAAATCCAGGGAGCTTCTTCTCGATAGCCTTAAGAATGTCAAATGCCAAAGGTGGCGGAACGAGCTTACCGGTCTTCTTGTCAAGAGTGCACTGTTCACGCGTAAACTTATATGCACCGTGGCTCGTACCAATGGAGATAGCTAAAGAATCGCAACCTGTCTTAGTAGCAAACTCAATGACTTCTTCTGGCTTCGTGTAGTGTGACTCTGCAGCAGAAACCTCATCTTCAACACCTGCAAGAACACCGAGTTCTGCTTCAACAGTCACATCATGCTTGTGAGCATAGTTAACGACCTTCTTTGTAAGCTTGATGTTCTCTTGGAAAGAAAGATGAGAACCATCAATCATGACTGAGCTGAAACCAGAATCAATGCAGCTCTTGCATGTTTCAAAGCTATCACCGTGATCAAGGTGGAGAACGATCTGAGGCTTATTGCAACCAAGTTCTTTACCGTACTCAACTGCACCTACTGCCATATAGCGAAGAATCGTGGGGTTTGCATACTTACGAGCACCCTTAGAAACCTGCATAATAACGGGGCGGTTAGTCTCAACAGCGCACTGGACGATAGCCTGCATCTGTTCCATCGTGTTGAAATTGAAAGCGGGGATAGCGTAGCCGCCCTTAACCGCCTTTGCGAACATCTTCTTGGTATTTACCAAACCGATTTTTTTGTAGCTGACCATTTCGTTTTACTCCTTGAGCTTTATTTCTATTTTAAGAAATTTTTATGTATTATATCAAAAAAACGCAAAAATGTCATTAGTATAGCCCTTTATGTCTAAAAACAGGCTATTTTTGGCGTTTTCTCCGATTGAACTTAGGTTTCGTCCTTATTCAGTTGCATGTCACAAAGTTTACGATATGCGCCATTTTTAGCATACAACTCATCATGCGTGCCGCGCTCAATAATTTCTCCGTGATCCATAACTAGAATTAAATCTGCATTACGAATAGTCGAAAGACGATGAGCGATAGCAAAAACGGTACGATTCTTCATAAGATTTGTAAGGGCATCTTGAACAAGACGCTCTGTAATCGTATCCAAGGCACTAGTAGCTTCGTCAAGAATAAGTATTGGTGGATTTTTTAGAATTGCGCGCGCAATAGCTATGCGTTGGCGCTCGCCTCCAGAAAGAGCGAAGCCTTTTTCTCCGCATAGTCGAGAATATCCCTCGCCTTGAGACATTATAAAATCATGCGCATTTGCTAATTTTGCCGCTGATACTATCTTTTCTTTTGTAACGTCTTGAACACCATAGCTAATATTAAATTCTATCGTGTCATTAAACAGCACAGTTTCCTGCATTACTGCACCAACGAGATTACGCAAATCTGCAATAGCAATATCTTTTATATCAACGCCATCAATTAAAACTCGACCTTTTTGAGGATCATAAAATCTAGCCAATAATCCTGAAAGCGTTGTTTTACCACTACCCGTTCCGCCAACTACCGCTACAAAAGAACCTTTTTTTATCTCAAAAGTAGTTTGAGAAACTGCATCTCTTGCCGCGGTTTGATATTTAAAAGAAACATTATCAAACAAAATCTTTTCATCAAATGTAGATTTTTTAATAGCGTCAGGACTCTCCTTAATTTCTGGCTCTAAATCTAAGAGAGAAAATATACGAGACAAAGCTGCTAACGAATTTTGTAAATGAACTTGGAGTTTAGAGAATTCCTTAATAGGCTTATAAATAATAAGTAATGGCGCAACCATTGGAACAACATTTGAAAGAGGTATTTTGAATATAAAACACCAAACAATAAAAACACCTACCAAGATCAAACCGACCGTCTCAACGGTAGGCCCAACCATCAAACCAACACGAAGCGCTCGCATCATTGATTTAAGTTGATAACGGAATACGCTTTTAAAACTCGTATCTTCAAAATCTTCAGTATGATAGGCTTTAATTGTTCTAATGCCTGTTAATGTTTCATGAACACGAGAATCAATCATCGTGGAACGCTCTAAAGTACGCTTTGACCATTTGCGCATTTTACGCCCTAAAACGAGAATAGGAACTAAGAATACAGGCGCGCCTACTAGTAGCAAGAATAACGCATTTGTCATCTCGTTATCAATTGCAAACTTAATAATGAAGCCAACAGAAACAAGTATCATAAATGGCGCAAGCGCCAACTCTGACAAGATGGTTGTCATGATAGTCTGAAGTTGCTGAGGATCTGCACTAATGCGGCCCATAATCTGCCCCATATCAACTCTTGAGAAGAACTGAAGAGACTGCTTTTGAGTATGCTCAAGCATTTCCCTTCGCAAATCTGCCACTGCATGAGTAGCTGCCCATGTAAGATAATATGTATTTAAATAACCAAGCAATAAACGAAGAACTGCAATAAGAGGAATAACACCAAGAACTAGAAGAAGCATCGCCCCTTGCATATGCCCTTTTTCATCAGTAAATTGAATACCAACCTTCGCCGCTGCTGCCTCTATTTTCGGATACCAAGACGGCAATTTTGCTGCCTTTGAAAGTTCCTTTTCATACTTGTTTTTTTTCTTTTTTTCAATACTATCAACTTCTTTTGTAGGCGTAACCTCTTGAGTTAACTCAACCTTTTGCCCGCCAGCAGTTGCAACTGCAGGCTGAAGTATTTGATAAAAAGGGACGAGAGCGGCGGCATTTAAAAGACCACAAATTAGGCCAATTATAATCCTAAATTTATATCGATTAATATATTTACAAACACGACCATAGGATTGGCGAAAGCCATAGTCTTTATCAAAAAACTCTTTGACGTATTTTTTCAAATTATGCGTCCTTTTGATTTTACTCGCCTTGCATATCACACAATGCTTTATATACGCCGCCCTTGGCATATAATGTATCGTGATTGCCGCTTTCAACTATCTGCCCATCTCGCATTACAAAAATTAGATCTGCATCCTTGATTGTTGAAAGCCTATGAGCAATAACAAATGTAGTGCGACTTTCCATTAAACGCTCTAACGCATCTTGAACTAATCGCTCCGTAACGTTATCAAGAGCACTTGTCGCTTCATCTAAGATTAATATGGGCAAGTTTCTTAAAACTGCTCTCGCAATTGAGATACGTTGACGCTCACCACCAGACAATGCAAAACCCTTCTCTCCACAAAGCCTCTCATACCCTTCAGGCTGCTCGATTATAAAATCGTGTGCATTTGCTATTTTAGCTGCATCAATTATTTGTTCGAGAGTAGCATTTTCAGATCCATACTTAATATTGTAGGCGATCGAATCGTTAAAAAGAAGCGCATCTTGCGTAACAACTCCAATAAACCTACGTAAATCTTCTATTGCAATATCCTTAAGATCAACGCCATCAATAAAAATTTTACCACCCGTAGGATCCATAAAGCGTGCTAATAAAGACCCTAAAGTAGATTTGCCCGACCCTGTCCCACCTACTACAGCTACTTTTTGACCGCGCTTTATCTCAAACGAAACATTATGAACGGCATCTCTATCTTGTGTAGTGTAACGATACGAAACATTATCAAAGCAAATCTTATCATTAAATGAATTTTTTCGTACTAAACTAGAAGACTCTGGCAATTCCATTTTCACATCTAGCAATGAAAATATACGACAAAGTGACGCCATACTTGTTTCTAACGTAACCTGAATACGAGAAAGCTTCTTCACCGGTTTATAAATAACAAGCAATGGCGCCATCATAGGCAGGACTTGATCAAGTGTAATGTGTTTAACAAAGCACCAGCAGACAAAACCACAAAGCAGAAGCACTCCTGTTAATTCCATTACAACAGGCACAATACCTCCGAGCCGAACACTTCTTAAAATACTTTTAACAAGAAAAGAATTGGCTTTTGAATAATTATCATTTTCAAACTTTTCTGTATTCGCAGATTTTACGAATTTAATACAAGTTAAAACTTCATGTATACGAGAAAGCACTCGCGAAGCGCGCTCCATCGAGCGCTGCGACCAATTACGAATACGAGTTCCGATTGCTTTAAGAGAAATAGTAAATAGCGGAAACGCCACAGCTAAAATAACTAGCGTTGGAAGCATGTCGTTTTTAAAAGCGTGCCAAACCACAAAGGCAACTGATACAAAAATCTCAAAAGGTGATTCCGCCAAATCCGATATTACAGAGTGTATAACAGTTCTAATTTCGCGAGGATCGCCACTAATTCGAGACATAACCTGTCCGACATCTGTGCGTGCATAAAACTCTAAGGACTGTCTTTGAACATGACTCATCAAGTCACAGCTTAAATCCATGGTTGCTCTGGCACCAACCCATGAAAGCATATAGTGATTTAAGAAGCGAAGACCTAATCTAACAAGGGCAACAAAAGGGACAACTATTAATGCCAATAAAATAACAGGCCCCTGCAACGCGCCAGATTCATCCATTATCGTTATCCCAAACCTGCGAGCTAACTTTTCTACCTTAGGATACCACGATGGCAGGTTGTTTGTCGCGACGCTAATTTTCTCATCTTCATTAGTAGAAGTAATTTCTGAACTCTTCTCTACTATGTTTTGAACACGGCCAACCATCTCAATGCCGCCTACTGCAGGCTGGACCATCTGAAAGACAGGAACGAGCGTGCCAGCAGTCAGCAAACCGCTGACTATACCTATTATCAATCTAACTCGATATGGTCGTATATATTTCCACAACCTAGAATACGCTTCCTTCCACGTATACGACCTATCAAAAAACTCTTTTTTATACCCGTCTTTCATTTTGGAGTATTATATCAAATTTCACCTTTAAACAACATAGGCAATATACGAGCGTCGAATTTAATAGCTTCAAAATTAATTTAGTAAACACAACTACGGCAATGTAAAAGTAGCAGCCGTAAACACGACTCCTTTAACGCAGCCTGTTTTTTTAACCTTAACGCTAGCCGATTTAACATGTTCAAAAGTCATACAAACTTCACAGGCAAGCTTTGAGGCCTTCTCTATTAGCCTACATTGAGCTTGCTTAAGCACATTTCGTAATGAATCTGTTAATACAACATAATCTACCGCATCTTCAATTCGGTCAGTATCAGCCGCTAAATCATCTATTTCTAAAGTTACATCTAGAAAAATAGTTTGCTCTTTTTCTCGTTCAAACTCAAGATCTCCAATAACGCAACTAACTTCAATTGAATTTATCTCAAGCGTCATCTTGTTTCCTCCCAAATCTCTCTTTTATGCCCCATTCTAAAATAGGCTCTACTGGTAGCCCCATTATATTTTCATAGCTCCCTGTATATGATTCAACTATTAAAGAGCCAGATTCGTCTATATCGTATGCCCCTGCTCTATCTAAAGGCATTACTTTTGCTATATATTCATCAATCTCAGAAATTGTGAGATTTCTAAATTTAACATCTGAACGAACAACTTTAACATCACCTTGCCATTGCACGGCTGTATAAACGGAATGTACATTACCGCTCAACTCTGAAAGAAATTGCTTGGCCTGAATTATATCGCGAGGTTTGCCATAAATTTTACCGTTAAAATGCACAATCGTATCAGCAGAAAGAGTATTTTTTTCTCCACCACCTTTAATCAATGCATTTTCACGAACCGTCCGTTCTGGATCATCTGAATAAGAAACCTCGGGCGCGTCACTTTTTGAAAGAGTAAAAAACAAACCCAAATCACTAAGTATTTTAGCCCTTCTTGGAGAAGCGGATCTAAGAGAGAAAAATTCTATTGGTCCTGGGCGTAAAACCTCTACAACTCCACCGCCAATGAATTTAACGACCGTTGAAGGCGTGCCACCTGGAGATATGCCATTGTCAAAAACAAAATCGCACCTCAAACCGATTTCTTCTAACGCGTGAGCAGCATCTAAAGCAGGATTCGAACCTGAAATATTCGCACTTGTAACGCGAAGAGCGCCGCCACAACTAGATATAAGTCTTTTCGTCCATAGACAATTTGGGATACGAACTGCTTCTGAATTTGCCACTACTGTCAATGCGCCTGGCCAATAACAACCTCCAAATCGAGCAGCTTCTTCACCAATGTAACGCCTTGCACTTTCAACACTGTCAGCAAGAATTGCAATCGGCTTAGATTTAGCTCTATCTTTTATTGAATAAAGTCGCTCTACAGCCTCTGGCAAAGAAGGACAAGCAGCTAGCCCATATACAGTATCTGTTGGTATGACACCTACAGAACCAGAAAGAAGTTTTTCTGCTGCATTTCTAAGTCCTTCTTCATCACACTTAAATAAAGTTTTTACTGACATTTGTATAACTCCATTATATGCCTTGCGACCGCCTCTGAGGAATCTATAACTTGTGCTCGTTTATTACAAATGTTTTCAATTATATCTTTTAAATGCGGAAAATGCGTACACCCAAGCACAATCATATCAGCTCCTGCTGCTAGAAGCGGATTAATTTTTTCTCCAACAACTTTATATAATCTTTCCTTTTGTTCGCCAGTTATTGCTGCAATCCCCCCAGGGGGAAGCTTTTCTACTTCAACTACGAAATCTTGAGCAACTACTTCTATAACATTTATATTCGAGGCATATTGAGATTTCGTTTCTTTATATAAACGACCTTCAAAGGTTCCTTGAGTTGCTAATACTGCTACTGTATTTGTCCTAGTCTCTTTTGCAGCTGTCTTTATAGCTGGCTCTAACCCAACAAACTTTATAGAGGGATATTTTTTACGAAGATATTCTATAGATGCTGCCGTAGCGGTATTACATGCGATAACTATAATTTCGCAACCTGAATAAATAAGTTCAACAACAAATTTCTCTGTAAATGTGCGAACTTCATTTGCTGTCCTATTGCCGTACGGACAATGAGCAGAATCTGAAAGATAAATTGTCTTCGCATCTGGACATATAGATAAAAATGCATTCAAAATGCATCTACCGCCAACGCCTGAATCAAAAAAACCAACCTTTGTCAATTTAAGCCCGCCTAAAATATATCAAGTTTTCACTCTCTTCATCAAAAGAGAAGCAAATACCGCAAGTATAAAAGGAAGCAATACAGCATCTATTGCTAACGCCATACTCATATGCAAATATTCAATACATTCGCCATTAGCAAGTGCATTAACGGGAGAGAATTGAGTAAGAGGATTTGTTATTGCTCCAACCGCACGGCTTAACGCTAATCCAATGGCATCTCCTAAGCCTATTTCTAAGGCATGAGGATACTGCTCAACAACAGCAGGAGATGCTAACGAAAGAAACAATGAAACTAATATTGTCCAAACTGCTACTGGCCGAGAAAGCCCAGCACCTAAAAAAACTCCAAACGACGCAACAAGTGCCATCATTGCCACAAGAACAACCCAGGCTCTAACATGATTTAAAACACTAGAATCTGCCTCAAAAAGCAGTTCAATATCACGGCGTGGCCTTAACATTAATTGAGATTCACCATCATTTATAAATTTCAATTCTTCTCCCTGAGATGCCTTGCCTACAAGTGGCATCTCTACAACAGCTTGCGTAATATTCGTAACAAAAGCTGTTCTTCCACCGAACTCAAGCCTACCTTGAACATCTCTTCTTAAAGAGAAAGCATCAGAGAAACGAATCCTAACAGAAGCATTTTTAAGAGCATGCTCCTTCGGGACATTAAATTTCCAAGCCGCTCCACCCTTCTCTGGTACTGCCATATAATGATCATAGGCCTTCTGCGTTAAAATCGCAATCACTGAACTTTTACGAGCCTTTTTAATTTGCTCAGAAACTGATGGATCAGCCATATACGCCTTATACATCCTCTCAGCTTCTTGACGAGGCGATTCCATCACAGGGGAATAAACATGTCTACAATTTTTATCGGCATTTCTAAATGCTGATATTGAAACTGCTAGCCCAAGCGGAATAGATGCAATCAATGTTATGGCTAAAATTTTGCCTAAAGCAATTGACAAATATGACACAGGCTTTATTAATGTTAGCTGGAGACGTTTTGCTGCGCGTTCACTGGAAAGAGACGCTGCCGCCGCTGCTGCTACAGAAATAGCAACTATCGCTATTGCTCCAGCTAAAGAATAATAGGAAACAACATATCTAGCACCTTCTTCTGTACCATCGGTTCTAATAAAAAAAGGCACTGCAATCATCCAAAGCGTCACTGCCAAAATCATAAGCAGTAACGTTTTAGACCGTATTAACGATTTAAGCTCTAGAAAAAAAGTCATTTTAAGAAATCAGCAAGAGTAAACTCAGCGACATTTCCAACCTTCGCCAAAAAGAACTCTTCTAAACTTTGTCCTAATTCACCAATTTTACCTTCTGCTATTTTGCAGCCTGAATCTAATATCGCAACTCTATCACAAATGTCTTCAGAGTCTGCAAGAAGATGGCTAGTAGTTAGAACTGTCATCCCACCCTCAGCAAGAGCTTTAACAAGAGTTTTTACTTCTTTTGTTGATACTGGGTCAAGCCCTGAGGTAGGCTCGTCTAAAATAAGAAGTTCTGGCTTTCCAACTAAGGAAGAAGCTAAAGATACTCTGCGGGACATGCCTTTCGAAAAATCACCAACTCTTCTATTGGCAACCTTTGAAAGCCCTATCATTTCCAAAAGCTCATCAGTACGTTTAATAGCTGTCTTCCTATCTAAATTCGAGAGCCCTGCGTAATATAAAATTGTTTCGCGTGCGGTTAAAAAAGGATGTAGATAACTTTGTTCTGGCAAATATCCTATTTTAGCACGAACTAATGATGTTGATGGACTCTTGCCGAAAACTCTTATTTGACCAGCATCTGGTCTAGTTAACCCAAGCAACATTCGGATAGTTGTTGACTTACCGCTGCCATTTGGACCTAACAAACCAAACACCTCGCCTCGTTTAACTTCAAGAGAAAGCGTTTGAACAGCTTTAACAACAGGCTTTAACCAAAAATCTCTAAATGTTTTTGAAACATTATCAATTTCAATTACAATATCACCCATACTTATACCTCCTTTCGACTCAAAAGTGCCGCGCCTGTTAATAGCGAGGCAAGAACCCAAGGTATTATAGAAAGAAAAGCCATTAAAGCATATGACCACCCAAGAGAGCCTCCTTTAGCAAGAGCCTCTGGCAAATAAAAAGACCCTACAAACGGAATAAAAACAACTGCTGAAAGCACTCCAGCTAAACTAGCAGCGTTCGATTTAAATCTTACAGCCATCGCACCAGCTGTTGCAGAAAAGAAAAGCTGAGGCAAGGAGGCGGTAAAAACTACAGGCAAAAACTTTAAAATAAAATTAAAATCAATCTTGTATGCTAGACTAATTAACGCTAAAAACATAAGAGTAAGATTTGCTGTTAGCACAAAACGAGACTTGAAAAATCTGTTCATAAAGCCAGCTATTGCAGGAGCAAGTATTACTACAGATGTAGCTATGGCAAATGAGATGCCATGCATTTTAGGAACATCACCAATTTTAGCAGCTGCCTCACCGCCAATTTTAGCACCTGTTATCATAACAAGCGACAACGAGGAAAGAGTTACAATAAAAACTAAATAAGAAAACAGCACTCCAAAATACTTTGCAAACAAAAAAGAATGCCGACAGACAGCACGAGATAAAACCATCTCTGCAGTTTTACTCTCAAATTCGCGGCGAATCGAACGCACAGCTCCTGTTATGCAAATTATCGCACCGCCAAGAAAGATAGCTGATAGCCCAGCATCTCTAGCCATTCTTGTGCATTCACCAAATTGATGATAGTGCAATGTTGGCGCTAAAACCGATAACGATGCAGCAGATAAAGAAACAAGAAGCGACAGCGGGTCGTCAAGCAATTCGACCGCCGTCGCATTTACTATCGATAAAAACCTTCTCACGGCATGCAGCCACCGCAGAAGAGCGGGAGTTGCGTGTCAAGATAAAGCTTATATGCCAATAAACCAATTACTGCGCAAGCAGCAAATTGGAGAATTAACCCTGTTATTGCTACACCCTTTGAAACGGTAGGAATAACATCTGCAGGAAGTGGCTGAGCTTGATTTGGAACATTCGTAGGAATATCAGGAATATCTACGGGTTCTAAATCTTTTACTTCGCCCTCTTCTGGAGACTTAACAGGAGCGGCTGCGATGGTAGCACCTGGCTTTTTAATGCCAATCTTAGGACGAGTCATAGGTCTAGCGACCTTAATGGTACGCTTCTGAGTTATTGAAACATCAGAGTTAGCACCCTCGTTCTTTTCCTCTGCCGCTGGCGCCTCTGGAGCAACTGCAGCTGGGGGAGTTTTAATTTGAGGAGAAACTGCTGCTGGTGCTAAACCAGGTCTACGAGGCATCGCCTTCGGGCGCTGGATCTTGATTGTTTTAATTGGGTTTGCTGGCTCTTCTTTAACAGGCGCTACCCCAATGGCTTCAGAAAGAGCAATTCTAGAAGTACGCGCCTTAGCCGCGGCACGTTGTGCTTCTGTCATTTCTCTACCTGCAATTGCACCAGTATTGCGCAAAATGGCTTGCTGAGGTATAGGAGCAGTGATGCTCTTAAGATTCTGAGTAACCTTTTTAAGTTGCTCAACCTTTGAATCAGCCCCTTGAGCTGTAGCGTCAGCTCCAGGTGTGCGAAGCTGAGGCTTTAACAATACAGGCTTCTCAGGCTCAGATTGGCCTAATGGATTAGCCTTCGGAGGTAGATTTGAAATTTCTTCACTCATTATCACACCGCCATTACTTCTGCTTCTTTTGACTTAAGTTCTGCATCGATTTTAGCAATACCGTCATCGGTTGCCTTTTGAATTTTATCAAGACCGACTTTCATATCGTCTTCAGAAATCTTCTTATCTTTCTCAAGCTTTTTCACTGCGTCATTTGCATCGCGTCTTACATTACGCATCGCAACTTTTTGAGCCTCTGCCTGAGTTTTAGCAAGTTTTACGATTTCACGACGACGCTCTTCATTAAGTTCAGGAACGGTAATACGGAGAACCTTACCGTCTGTCTGAGGTGTAACACCAATGTTAGCCGCGAGAATAGCCTTGTTCATCGCATCAAGAACAGTTGGATCAAAAGGCGTAATCTTAATCTGGCGAGGCTCTGGAGTGGAAATCGTGCCAAGATTTTTAATAGGCGTAGGAGCGCCATAGTAATCAACTTTTATTTGATCAACCATTGCGGGGGAAGCCTTGCCTGTGCGAAGACCAGCAAACTGCTGCTTGAGCGTATCGAAGCTCTTGCCGATTTTCGTGTTTGTGTCATTAAGTACTTCTGCTACCGTCTCCATGATTTTCCTTTCGTCTCTTAACTGACTACCGTTCCTATATCATCACCCTTTACCACTCCTTCAAGAGCGCGGGGATTGAAGAAATCAAAAACAATAATTGGGATAGAATTATCCATGCAAAGCGCAAATGCCGCGCTATCCATTACTTTTAGGCGCTTCTCAATAGCTGTTTCGTACTTAAGAGCGCCATACTTTTTAGCGTTAGGATCTTTCTTAGGATCTGCACTATAAATCCCATCAACCTTTGTCGCTTTAAGTAAAACATCAGCACCTATTTCGCTAGCTTTTAGCGCAGCAGCCGTATCCGTAGAGAAATATGGGTTGCCAGTGCCACCGCCAAAAATAACTACTCGCCCCTTTTCAAGATGACGCAAAGCCCTACGCTGAATAAAAGGCTCTGCTAGTTTAGGCATCTCGATAGCAGTCATAACGCGTGTATCAACACCGATAGATTCTAGGGCATTCATCATGGCTAATGCATTAATAACAGTAGCAAGCATACCCATGGAGTCACCAGTAATACGATTAACACCACGTTCAGAACCAGCTAGGCCGCGGAAAATATTACCGCCACCTAGGACTATGCCAACCTGAACACCTAACGCATGAATTTTTTTTATACGCTCGGCCATAAAAGCAAGATTACCCGGATCTATACAATCACCGGTCTCTTTGTTGCCGAGTACTTCGCCCGAAAGCTTAAGTAATATTCTACGATATTTAACTTTTGATGACTTTTTTTTCATCTTGTTTGTATTATACAAAATATCTTATTAGAATTCAAGTGCATCATACATCATCTCAAGGAATTGAGAGTACGTCATGCGCTTTTGTTCCATCGAGTCACGCTCGCGCACAGTAAAGGTGCCGTCTTCAACCGACTGCTGGTCAACCGTAATGCACCATGGAGTGCCGGCCTCATCTTGGCGACGATAACGACGACCAATTGCACCAGAAACATCCCACATAACATTTACTTTTTTCTGGAGCTTTGTGAAAATTTCACGCGCTAATTTATCCTGAGCTTCATCTTTCTTAATAAGAGGAAAGATGGCAACTTTTATTGGCGCAACCTTGGGGCTAAAACGTAAAACGGTACGGATATCCTCCTTACCCTTCTCGTCAACAAGCTTCTCTTCTTCATACGCCTCACAAAGTAACGCTAGCATAAGGCGATCAACACCTGCCGAAGGTTCAATAACATGCGGGACATATTTACCTTCAAAAAGCGCCAAGCAGAATTTCTCAGCCTCTAGAGCATCTTTGCCGCGGGAGACCCAATCAGCTTGAACTTTCTCGACAAAGGCCTTCTTTGCGGCGTCATCCATCTTCTTGGCTGCCTGTTTAAGAGGGTCATCAAAAACCATCTGCGACTGGCCAGAGTGCTTCTGGTGCTGAGAAAGGTCAAAGTCACTTCTCGCAGCAATACCTTCTAGCTCCTGACGCCCGAAGGGGAAATCATACTCAATATCAACGCAAGCGCGAGCATAATGAGCTAACTCATCAGGCTTTTGCCAATATTCAACGAAACGCTCAGTAGGAAGACCAACAGCATTAAGAAACTTTTTGCGCTGCTCTACCCAATACTTATGCCAAACTTCCCAGCCCCAGTCATCCTGAACAGGACCATCTAAATTAGGATTATCTGCCAAAGTAACAACCTTGCCATACATAATCTCAACAGCCTCATCTGGGCGAATAAAGAACTCGAGCTCCATCTGCTCAAACTCACGACTGCGGAAAATATAATTGCGAGGAGTTACTTCATTACGGAAGCTCTTACCCATTTGAGCTATACCATAAGGAACGCTCTGGCGAGAGGTTGACGTAACATTTTGAAATTGAGCGAAAATAGCTTGAGCCGTTTCAGGTCTAAGATACGCCGTATTAGCTGCGTCTTCAATTGGTCCAACTACCGTCTTAAACATAAGATTAAACGGTTTTGGCTCAGTAAGCTCACCGCCACAATACGGACAAAAGAAATCACTGCCTGCTATTTTAGGCTGGGGCTTTTTCTTTTGATCTTCGTAGATATCCTTTATTTGATCAGAGCGCATAAGCTTTTTGCACTCTTTACACATCGTCATGGGATCAGCAAACGTATCGAGATGGCCAGAAGCCTTCCAGATTTTTGGGTGCATGATAATGGTAGCGTCAAGGCCTGCGACATCTTCACGACCACGAACAGTAAACTGCCACCAAGCTTCTTTAACATTTTTCTTTAGCTCCGAACCCAAAGGGCCGTAATCCCAAAAGCCAGGCATACCGCCATAAATTTCAGAGCTGTGGTAAATAAAACCGCGTCTCTTGCAGAGAGCGCTTAACTGATCAAGTGATGATTTATTTTCTTCTGACATAGTTCTTGTATTATATCATATTTTCGCTTAAATTTGGCAACACTATCACACAGGCAACATTTTAATTAACGTGTTTTATTTAGTTTGAACTCTATTGGTAAGCGTATTTGCGAAGATACATTAGTGCCATCTAAAATAGCTGGATCAAACTTTGCTTTTCTTATTGCATTTATCGCCTCAATATCAAGAATTTTGTGTCCGCTTGAAACTACTATAATAGGATTTTTCACTACTCCAAATTTATCTACTTCAAACTCAAGAAGCGTTGTCCCTTCAATATTTCTTTTAATTGCACTTGCCGGATACTTTGGTAAAACTGATTTTAAAAGCTTTGCTGGAAATGTTGAGATTTTTCTTGCAGAGTTTGTTTTTATATTCCCATTAAATTCAATTTTTAAAAAATCTACTGTTGGGAGTATTGCCAACTTATTAGCATGAGGTGGAGAAACTTCAAAATTACTACATTTTTTTATATTAACAAACTCAGGAAATTTTGGTTCCAAAAACTTTTCACTCTCATGATTTTTTCCTAAACTCTCTAATAACGAATCCTCCTTCGATTCAGTTTTAAAAACATCTATTTCTATCGGCGGATTCTCTTCAAGTTCAGAACGGAAAATGACAACTCGTGCTAAGATAAAAAAAAGAAGCGCGTGAACTATAACCGACGCGATAAGCGGTAAAGCCTTCACTCTTAAAAGAAAATTTTAGCTATTTTTAGCACACCCTGCTTCCAAGGAACACGATGAGAAACACCACTTTTGCCCCTGAAATCTTCAATGTGTTCTACATACCAATCGTAGTTTCGTAGAAGAGCATCTTTGTTTGAGTATTTTGGCTTATAGTCTAAAAGGCGTTCTGCCTTCTCTATTGACACAAAACTATCAGTAGAAGCTGTCTCGTATACCCAAGGATAAAGCGGAGAGAGATGAAGTTTTTCAAGTATTTTTAAAATAAATATTAGAGGCTTTATAGGCATTGCTTTTATTTTTTTACCATAGCCTGCTCGATCAAGGACTGCCTGATAATCCTCTTTCATTGTCGTGAATTCTTTTGCACCAATATTGAATTCTGTTGAAACGATTTCTTTTGGATATGTCATGGCATTCCAAATCGCTTGATCAAGATCGTCTACATCCATTAACTGATAACGATTTTCACCACTACCAATCATCGGAAAACCACGTCCAGTATATGCCCAATCATAAAATAGCGCAAAAACGCCTAATCTTTCAGGCCCAATGAATGATTTGGGTCTAATAATAGAAACAGTGTATCCATCTTTAATAGCTTCGCGACAAATGTTCTCAGCGTCAATTTTAGCCTGCCCATATGGGCCAACTCCTACTAAGGGATCTGTTTCGTAGATTGGATGCTTTTTAGGAACACCATAAACAGCAGTTGACGAGATTTGTATCATGCGGTCAAGCTTAAATTTTCTAGCTGCATTTAATACATTTCTACACCCGTCAACTTCTGTTGTAAATATATCTTCTTCACTGTAAAGAGGTAAAGCCGCGGCACAATGAACTACAACATCGCAGCCTTCTGTAATTTTTTCAACGGCAGGTATGTCGCGAACATCGCCTAGTGTAAATTTAAGCCACGGCTCATTTTTTTCAGGATAATCAAAATCGGCTATATCAAGTACGCGAATTTCTTCAACACCCTTTGTCCGCAAAAAACGAATTAGATTAATGCCAAGAAATCCGCTACCACCTGTTACAAGAACCTTCATATGAATACCCTTAAAGCCAATTAGCCTTCAATCTCTTTACTAAGTGTTTGAATAAATGATTCTACATTCATCTGCCCAAGATCGCCAGCAGTGCGACTACGAACAGAAATTACATTTGCCGCCTCGTCGCGAGGTCCAACTACGACTTGATATGGAACTTTCTGCATCGTTGCTTCGCGAATTTTTGCGCCAAGTTTTTCAGCAGAAACATCTACATCAACTCTAAAGCCGGCCGCGCGCAACTGTGCCTGGACTGTTTTAGCGTAATCTAAAGCCTTATCAGAGATTGGCAAAATTCTAATTTGTTCAGGCGCAAGCCAAAGTGGGAATGCACCAGCATAATGTTCAATTAAAATACCAAAGAAGCGCTCAATTGAACCTAAAAGCGCACGGTGCACCATGTATGGCTGGTGGTCTTTACCGTCATCTCCTACATATGTAAGGTTAAAGCGTTCAGGCAAGTTAAAGTCAAACTGAACAGTTCCTAGCTGCCATGGACGGCCAAGAGCATCTTTAATTTTCATGTCGATTTTTGGACCGTAGAACGCGCCACCACCCTCATCGACTTCGTAAGAAAGGCCTTCTTCTTCTAATGCCGCCTTAAGTGAATTTGTTGCTTGCTCCCAACGAGCTGGATCGCCAACAGCCTTTTCGGGCTTTGTGGAAAGATAAGCCTGGATATCGTGGAAGCCAAACTTACCAAGCATTGCCTTTGCAAAATTGACAGTATCTTTGATTTCTTTTACAATCTGTTCAGGAGTGCAGAGAATATGGGCATCGTCCTGTGTAAAACCACGCACACGGAAAAGACCGTGCCTTACACCGTCTTTTTCATAACGATATACCGTGCCTAATTCTGCCATACGCATAGGCAAGTCTCTGTAGCTGCGTTTCTTAGCCTGATATATCTGAATATGGAATGGGCAGTTCATAGGCTTTACGTAATATTCTTCAACGTAAGAACCTTCGCCTTCACCCTCTTGGACTTTCATAGGAGGGAACATACCTTCTTTATAAAAGCCAAGGTGACCAGAGGTTTGCCAAAGATTTGAACGACCGACATGAGGAGTGTAAACTATTTCGTAACCAGCCTCATAATGTTTCTTGCGCCAATAATCTTCAATAGCAACGCGAATACGCGCGCCCTTCGGCAACCAGTGCGCCAGCCCAGGACCAACAGAATCAGTAATAGTAAAAAGTTCTAGTTGTCTACCAAGAACACGATGATCGCGTTTTCTGGCTTCCTCTTCACGAGCAATTATAGCATCTAACTGAGCCTGATCCTTAGCAACAATTCCATATACGCGCTGAAGCATCTTGTTTTTCTCGTCGCCGCGATAATAACTGCCAGCAACTCGTGTTAGTTTAACAACGCCAATTTGAGAGGAGCGTTCAACATGAGGACCGCGGCACATTTCAACATAATCACCTACAGTGTAGGTAGAAATATCTTCACCTTCAGGTATGTCGTCTAAACGCTCAAGTTTGTATTTCTGACCAGCAAGCATCTCTTTGCATTCTGCACGAGAGACGACCTTTTTAACGAAAGGTTCATCAAGTTGAATAAGACGAGCAATTTCTTTTTCGATAAGAGGAAAATCATCTGTAGAGATACGATGTGGCAAATCAAAATCGTAATAGAAACCATCATCTGTCGCTGGACCAATATCAACTTGTACTTCTTCAAAAACATTCATAACAGCGCGAGCCATCAAATGTGCCGCGCTATGGCGTCTTGCCTGTTCACTAATTTCGACCATAATTCTCCTTTTTTAGGTTCTGTATATTATATCATTTTCTGGCGAAAGAAATCGTCTCTGCTATATTCATATAGTATTCACACATTCTGTTGAATGCATTAAAAACATCAAGCTTAGAAAGCGTATGCAATGCCGCACTCTCCCCACAGCCCGCTGCCATAAGCGCTTCATGGCGAGCATTACGAACAAGCGTACGAATTTCAGTCCTTATAGATTGCGCATTTTCTACAGGTTTTTCCCCCATCTTTGATTCACAGCATTTAAGCGAACCATTGATAATAGTAGAAAAAGATGAAATCTTCTGATGGATATCAAGAATGGTATTTAAATCCTTTTCTTCCAATCCGCCATTTTCACGCGTTCTTCGCATAGACTTTACTATTACACAAGCCTCATCAGAAATAGACTCTAACTCGTCTGTTATTCGTAATAAAGAGCGAGCTTGATCTGCTACTGCTTCAGGCAATCTAGAACGCATGACCTTGCCTAAAAACTCTGTAATTTCTCTTTGTATTTTATCGAGAAGTCTTTCTTTGTCAGAGACGAATTCTTCATTTTTCTGACTCTCTTCGCCAGAGATAATAGCACGAAGAGAATCTAATAACTCATTATTCGTAGATGACATAAAACAAACTTCACTAAATGCTTGCGTCGTTGCTATCTGAGGAGATAAGCGTATATGCTCGTCAATATACTTTAAAGCAGGACGCTCAGTTTCTTTAGTCTTAGTTGATATTGGAACTAAACGAGAAATCAATCTAGAAAATGGTTTTACATAAGGCAAAAATATCAAAGTAGTAATAATATTAAAGGCTGTATGTATTGCCGCCATTGGTGTTGCTGGCGATGTAGCCCAATTTGGAAACATCTCTTTTGTGATAGGTAATATTACAGGAATAAAAAATGGAATAATAACAAGAGTTCCAATAACATTAAAGAGCGTATGTGCTAACGCAGTTTGTTTGCCTTCTTTAGTTCCTCCTAGCGCTGCAAGCCACGCTGTAACAGTTGTTCCGATATTCATACCAAAAACAGTAGCGGCTGCCGTCTCAAAAGTAATTATTTGCTGAGTAGCGAGCGTCATAGCTATAGCAGTAGTGGCTGCAGAGCTTTGTACAATTGCAGTAAAAATAAGCGAGGCTAGAAAAGTTTTAGCTAAACCAAATAAAGTACCAGCATCAAGCGTAGCAAAAGCCTGTTTAATAGAGGCATGTGTTTTTATTGGTGCAACACCAGCATTCATCCAATATAAACCCATAAAAATCAATCCCAGCCCCATAAGTGCTAAGCCTATGTTATGAGGAAACTCTTTGTTAAAAAAGAAATAAAGGATCGCACCAATGGCAACAATACTCAAACCTAGAATACCAACATCGGGAATAGATGCTATAAGCCAGGCGGTTGCAGTAGTTCCAATATTTGAGCCTATTATAACATTAATAGCTTGTGTCAAGTTTAGCAACCCAGAGGAAACAAAACCTACTGCCATTACTGTAATAATCGAGCTAGACTGAACGATAATAGTTGAGATGCACCCCGTTGCAACACCAGCAAGACGATGAGTTGTCGTTGCTGCCATAAAACGCCTAAGACCACTGCCGCTTACAGCTTGAAGACCTTCAGAAAGATGCTTCATGCCTAGCAGGAAAGTTCCAAGCCCTCCTGCTACAGTTAATAGTATTGATAGTATTTCTTTCATAAAGAACGTCTTATGTTGTTCTTATTATTTGGAGTTTGATTAACGGTATGAGAATGAGCTTTTCGTTCAGTCACGATAACTGGTCTTCGATAGCCAGCCTTGCAAAGAATCGCCATAAGTTGCCTAGCAGGTCTTAAATCACGAAGGCTGCCAGTTGCTAAAATATGTATCGTTCGTTCTTTGGGAATATCGTATTTGCGCAAAAGTTTTGGAACCTTGTATGGATCTACAAGACGACCAGCAAAACTAACACCGACTTCAGAAATATGAAGAACTGGCTTTCTAGCATCAAATTCTATCGTTGTTGGTAGAGAACTACAACCACAAAATGCAATTAGAATCATATAAAGAGCCGTTCCGCCCGCAATACTAGCAAGGGAATTTCTAAATAAAAGATGTAATACAACCGTAAAGGCTGTCGCGATATATGGCCACAATGTATTCCACGCAGGTTTTGAGTCTATCTTTAGGGTTGAAAAGGAATAAACTATAAGTGCGCCAATTATTATTGGAGAAATAATGTCGCCAACTTTTGGCAACCACTTTGGCGTGTTATTTGCTTTGCGAGCAAATATAGCAAAAGGCAAGGCTCTTAAAATAAAAGTTACTAGCCAGCCGACAGCAACAACAGAAAAAAGATATATTAGCTTTTCTTGCATAGATACCTCATTTGATCTGTAAAAATAACGACAAAAAGCGCTACCATAGCAAACTCAATACCTTTAGATGGCATAGGCAAGCTTGATCCAATAATTCCTCCTGATGTTGTGCCAATCACCCAATATAACACACATAATACATGGTTACATAGACAATAGAAATTATTATCATCTTTATTCTTTATTCGGCAAGCAACATCAAGAGCATAGATTTCATCTGCTAGCGAATGGATTAAAAACCATTTTTTTAATAACGAAACTCCGCGCCATCTTTCAACCATAGAGATGCCGTAAAAAGCATATCTAAAATTAATACATAGTGTCAATAGCGCGATTTGCGCAAGGTTAGCGCCTAGCGCCAACTGTGGAACTATCGCAAAAGACAATGTCCCAGAAACAAAGGCAAAACCGCAAAAGCCAGCCCAAAATGGAGGGAATGGCACAGAACCATGCGCCGCCATTAATACACCGGCAGCAAAGCCCATTGTTACATAGCCCATTAATACAGGCAATGTATCTATGAGAGCTCGTCTTATAAGAGCTTTTTTTCTCTTACTTGCGAGAAGAGAGAATTGCCGCGACACGTTCGGCGTCCTCCTTGGTATCTACGCCAATACCTTCATCAATCGTACGAACGACAGCTATCCTCTGCCCCATCCAGAGCGCCCGAAGCTGCTCAAGCTTTTCGCAAAGCTCTAATGGACAAGGCTGAGCCTTGGTAAAGAGCTTTAAGAAAGCACCTCTATAAGCATAAATACCTAAATGACGCAAGCATAAATCATTAGTTATTCCGCCTTTATCTCTATTTAAAGGAATGGAGGATCTTGAAAAATAAAGAGCACCATCCTCTCCATCAAGAACAACTTTCACGACATTTTTATCGTTAAACTCCGCATCACTTTTTATTGGCGTAGCAGCGGTAGCCATTGCCCATTTCTGATTTGAAACAAGCTTCCGTGCAAGAGAAGCAATAAGCTCTGGATCAACAAGAGGCTCGTCACCTTGAACATTAACAATTATGTCATCATCGTCGAAATCGCGACCAAGCCGATTTTTAAGTGCGCACGCAACTCTATCCGTTCCACTCGGCAGTTCAGATGGAGTCATTACTGCTTTGCAAAGACCTGTTTTAGAAACAGCGTCAACAATTCTTTCATCATCAGTAGCGACGATTACTTCATCAATACCGTGGGCTTTAACAACCTGCTCCACGACCCATGCGATAAGGGGTTTACCTGCTATTATTGCGAGAGGTTTGCCAGGAAATCTTGACGAACCATATCTACTAGGAATAACTGCGTATATTTTCATTTGCTCTTTCTTTGAAGTACAAAAGTTTTAAATAACGATGATATCAATGGTAGTTCACGTTTTTGACGCTCTAAAGACCACATTGCGAAACGCCATTTGGCATCAAAAGCATATTGAGATGGTAGTTTAGGCTGAAAACTATTAAATTTATCTGCCATTACCGATCTACGCCATTCCATTGCTTCTGTTCGAGCGGCAAAGCCATCAAGAAATTTATCTGCCAAGATATCTATGCTTACAGTATGCTTTGCTGCAAAAGCCGCTAATGCCTTGGCATAGTGCCTTAAATAATAAGATGTCAATGCAGCAAAATTATCATCGGTAGTCGCTAAATCATCCCAGCCGAAACTACATCTTAATGAACAAATTGAAACAGCTCGTGGGATGTGACGACGACGTGCTATATCATATGAAAATTCGTAAATTTCTTTTCCCACACCAAAGACTGGCTCGCCAGTAGCCGGGTCATACTTTTTCATCACCATGTTCTGCGCGGCGGCATCACCAATAAGTTGAGCCATCTCAGTTACAACATTGGCATCTTCAGTATTAGAATCTTCTTGATTTAAATAATAATGCGCTGGAATTGAATCAATCGGTTCTCCTTCACAACGCGTACGAATATAAAAATCTACAAGCTTGCCAGTGCGCCCAGCAGAGCGACGGAGAATTTTGTATTCCGCAAGCGCAACACCTAAAGCTTTAAAACCCTCAACTCGAGAAAGCATATATCCTGCATAACCGCGCGCACACCGCGAAAGAGCTTTTTCTACCATTGCCCTTTCTAGCGGGCGACGATTTGTTTTAAAGGCTATTTCACGCGTCGTACCCATGCCAATTGGCACATCTTCGCCCTCTTCTCCTCTTAACTCATAGATATTTGCATACTCAATCGTTTCATCTTTTGAAAGCAAATCTTTCAGATTAGAAAGGAGCATCCTTGTGCGAGCATCTGCTCCTGGATGATATTTTGGCTTATTAGCCTTAAATGAAGCACCTGGTAGCGCAGTTCTACGGTCATCAAATGCTGGAGTTGAAACTTCACCTGCAACTGCATATACTTCACCAGTAATATACATGTACATCGTTTCAATAAACCCAAGCGAATTTTCATCGGCTAATTCTGGGCGAGTTAAAAGCTTTTCATATGTAGCAACTATCTCTTGAATGCGTTGGATCGTATCAAGACGACTAATGCGATCTAACGCGATATCTTCAGCTAGTCGCTCAAGCATGGGCACAATATTCTCATGAGATACGCCGCGAACAAGACCAAATAGTTCAATCTCGTGGTGGCCACGATGGCGATGAAGGCGCATAAACGAAACTTTATTGCCTTCAAAGACACCAACTAATTCATGGAGAGCAATTTTAAAAGCTTTTAAATCAGTTGAGGCTAACTCGGCAAAACGATTAAATTCTGTAAATGAAAGAATATGAATACCGCGCGCAGTGTGATAATACACAATAGACGAGGAAATACGCCTACGAGAGGCTCCAAGAGCTACTCTCATTTCTTTTTCTGTCCACGCAAGCGGTTTAACGCGCCAATCTTGACCAAGTGAACGATAGTGTTCTAATGTATGTAGATTTCTATCAATAAAAACTATGGCATTCATCGGCAGATGTAACTTTTCTAAAAGCCAAGCGTCTGCTTTCTCTAAACGTTGCGAAGACACATCTCGTTGTGATAGCTCTAGTCGCCCTTCAACAATATTTGCACAAAGGATTTCTTCCATCAAAACAGAGCTTCGTTTTTCTGACGGGATTGACGAGATTCGCCAAAATCTACCATCAAGGAGCGGGAATGCTGCGGTAGAGTGATTGCCACTTGAAATAGTCATTACCCAGCCTGTTGCGCCGCGGCGGAGCGATGATTTAGGAGTTATTAAAACACTTGGCCTATCGCAATAATATTTAACCAGCCCCTCTTCAATGATAAAAGTATCACCAGCAATATCAAAGGCTCTAAATATCCGCTTACGCCCCATTGAGCCTACTTCTATCGTTTCTTGCCTAAGGCGCCCTTTTGATTTTACACGGCGTAAGAACGAATATAGAGGCCCTGTCATGCTTTAGCCCTCGTGATGGTGATGACTCGAACAAGAACACTTGCCATTTGCGTGTTCTAAAAGATGCACTGCAAATTTTTCTGTTTCAACGAGCGAAGCTTTTCGTGCAGCTTGGGCGAGATTTTTTAGAGCAGGCTTAATATATTGTTTAAAGGATGGCTGACCTGCCGCCTCTAATCTAGCATATGCGCCTATACACTGTAATAGCCTTTGAACTGCGGCAATGTGGACAACATTTGAAACCTCAGGTCGTGATACAGCATTGGCGTAACATTCAGTTATTTTATCTCGCATTTCACAACTCATATCAACATATGGGTCATAAATAAGAGAGGCTAAATCGTAGACCGCTGGCCCAAGGCGCATTCCTTGAAAGTCAATTATTCGCGGCTCATCATTTAGCCAGAGAATATTTGTAGATTGGAAATCTCGATGCACTAGTTCTACTGGCTCATTTTGAAGTGTATTAGCAACATTCTCTAGCTCTGTTAAAACTTCATTAGGCATTTGAAGCATAAGCTTAGCTGATAGATAATGCTTTATAAACAAATCGCGCTCCCATTTCCATAACTCAGGACCAAATGCCGTTACTAGATTAATGGAATTAATTTCAGATAAGGAGCCTAATTTATTAAACTGCGCAAGAAGCTTTATTACCTTAATGTAATCATCTTCAGACATCTTGCGTTCAACGCCAGCAAACTCCATTACGAGAGTTTTCATCGCTGGCAAATCTGCAAGAATCTTAGGAACAGGTATGCTGTTCTTAGCTAAAAAGCGAGCGTGGCCAGCATATAATGCATTTTCTTGACGAGTTGTATCGTCATAAAGAATTGCAATGCCCTTGTCGCATTTGAAGAAAACGCGCTCAGAACCTCTTGCTGACATAAATACGAATGACTTTTCGTCGATCTTGGCCTCTTTACACGCGGCAGAAAGCTGCGGAAATGAACCAAACGCATTTTCGTCGCCATCTTTATTAAGTTCGATGTAATCTGGTATCGTGCCAGCATCGGCCCAAAGAAACGACGTGTCTTCAGAGGTCTTAACAAAAAGCCCCTCTTTCATTGCGTTTTCAAACGCGGTTATAATAGAAGAAAAGCCTTCCTTCTTTACAAAGTCAAGTATACAAGGCTTTAAGCAGGCTATACCAGAATATGTATATGTGCCATTATCACCAGGGGAAATACTTCTATACTCTGTAATGTATCTAGAAGAAGGCTCAACTTCAATAGTTCTTGGTCCTTCTAAGCTAACTAACGCCGAAGCAATTACATTAGGGTCGTTATCAAACCCTTCTAGTAAGGCTGGATTAGGCGCATTAGCGAATACCACATCACCATTTACAAGATAAAAATTCTCTTCGCCTATCCAAGATCTTAGAGGATTTAAAACTCCTCCTGTACCTAAAATTTCAGGCTCATACGAAACCTTAAGAGAAAACGACTCACCTTCTTCTTTACAACATTTCTCGTAATCCTTGGCCCATTGTGAAATTTGCTCGTGCAACGTATGAGAATTGCAAACGATATCATCAACTCCCCATGAACGAAGGATTTCAATAGTACGTTCTAAAATAGGAACACCCCAAACCGGCATAAGCGGTTTAGGTGTTACACAAGTAAAAGGTTTAAGCCTTGTGCCGAAGCCGGCAGCTAAAACGATTGCTTTACGAACCATGATTAACGATAAACTTGATGTTGTCTTTGTGTACGATAGCGCGGCTCTTCAAGATAAAGAGTATACCATTGGTCACCTAAGGCAGAATTAGAAAAATGCCCTGGGCACTTATTTTGAAGCGTCAAAAGATTTGCTTTCAACGTTTTATCATCGCTTGATTTTAACGCTTCATTAAGTACCTTTTGCGCTTCTTCATCTTTGCCGCGTTTAACAAGCATCCAACTCCAAGTAGAAGCGAGAAGAACATTTTGATTATATCTAAGCCTCCTAACAGCTTTTTTATAGATTTTTTCTATCTCTTCAAGAGGTTTTTCAAGCGTATACATACGCGCCATTTTGATAGCAGAAAGAGATGGATCTAAAAATAGTGCTTTTGGCATTAATTCATCAACGGCCTTAAAATTCTTAATCATCCAATTAAGCTGTAATTGCGCAGTCGCTTTTTGGCGCTCGATCATCGGGACAAAATACTTATATTTAGAAAGAATCTCTGTCTCTTTAAGCGCGGCTTTGACAAAAACTTTCGTATCTTCGAAAATTTCTTTTTGAGCAGCTTTCATTGAGCCAGGAGGTGAAATTTGCCAACGCTGCATTTTAGCTTGAAGCTTTTTCTGGCCTTCTAAGAGAATATATTGAACAGCTTCCATATCGCGCTTTATGCGCTTTTGGATAAGAAAGCCAATTAAAGCTTGAATAACGCCAAAGCCAAGTAGAGCAAAGAAGATGCTCCAGCCAAGCGAAACACCAGCAACAAAGTAAACTAGCGAAAATAAAATCGCGCCAATAACTAAAGATGAAATAATTGTAATCATATTAAACCTCAGACTTTAAGATATACCTTCTTTTTATCTAGATATGCAAGAACTGCCCATGCAGCAATAAAAAATGTAAGATGAACAGCAAACTGCCTCCATTGGCCTGCGTTAGCGTGAACACCCTTGAAAATCCAGCGACTTATTGAGCCAGTAACACCAGTCATATTCATCAAGTAAACAAGTATAGAGTTGCGACCAATTGAGCGGAATAAAACGCCCCACTTAGACCACCCTTTAACATCAATAACAAAATAAAATAATGCAAGCATGAAAAACGAATATGACGCAGCATACAAGACAAATGACGATGTCCAAAGCGCTTTAACTACCACATCACCTAAGACATACGTAAAGAAAGCGCCAAGAAGAAGCGCTCCTACAGAGCAAAGAAAGAGCGATAGAGCTTTTTTGGAAGGTGTAATCGAGGTGCTTTTAAGTAAGGTTCCTGCCATCATACCGATAAGAGCGTGAGCGGCACCATTAGTTACTGCAAAAAGAGATTCTGGCTCATACAAGAAGCCTTTGCCAACTTTTACCATAAGATGATTTGGATATACCATGCGATCAAACCAAGTGACAATATTAGTTTCCTTGGCAAAACTCCCTAATGGCCCAAGGAGAAGCTCCTGAGAGGCGTCTGGGGCATGAAAGAATCTAAGAAGCGCCCAATATGCGGTTAAAAGCGCAAAAATACTTATAATGCGAATTGAGTTTTTCTTTACATGCAAATAAATTAAAGCAGCCACCCCCCACGCTAAGCCAATAAAGCCAAGTACACTCATTAACCTAAAATCAGGGCGAAACATCATAATACCGCCGAAAGAAAGCCCTAATAAGAAAAGCGTAATTACACGTTGAAAAAGTTTTAAATGAATTTGTAAAACAGAGCGATTGCGCTTTAACTGACTAGAAAGCGAAAATGGCCAACTAACGCCTGCTAAAAAGAGAAATAGCGGAAATATCGTATCGTGATGAGCAAGACCTTGCCAATCAACATGCCTCATCTGTTGAGCTAACCATGGACAGCAATTAAGAGCAGCACAAAGCCCAACAATCATAGCTGCGCCGCCAGTAATAAAAAACATATCAAAACCACGAAGAACATCAAGGGAATCAAGCCTTCCAAGATTTTGAGCATCATTGTCTTTTTTCATATAAATCTCCACTAAATTAGTTATGTGTATTATATCATAAAAGCACATAATACACGTTAGAAAAACAACACTATCTTCAAATTCAAAGATAAGAATTGTTTACGAAAATCTAATGAAATAATCTCACAGGCTAGCAAGAGCTATCTATATCTTAAGCAAAAAATCTATGCTTTCAATAAATTTTGATTTATTAATCTTTTTTGCTACTTGTATAGATGAATCATGAGCAAGTTCTAAATCTCTATCATCCATTCGAAAGACTTTTTGCATTGCCGAGACCATGGATTTCTTAGAGCATGGATCAAACAAAACTCCATTCTCTAAAGTAAGCAAATCTTCACTCGCTCCCACTCTGTCGCTTAATAAAAGAACACACCCAGAAAGTGCTGCCTCATGAACAACAACTCCCCATGGTTCTTCAAAACTAGCTAGTGCAAAACACCTTGCGTTCTTATAAACATTTGATAAATCTTTAGGCTGGAGAAATTCATGCACTTTTATAGCCGGATTTATTTTACATAAAGCATCCTTTAAAGGGCCACAACCATAAAGTTCAAGCGTCCATCCATTCTCTGGCCCTCCAGCAGCACAAAATGCTTCAGAAAGTCCTAATACATTTTTTCTTTCGCAGAATTGTCCAACATAAATCATTTTTTTTGGCCGAGACAAAATATCATCTCCGTCAGAAAATAGAGAATCATCCGCGGCATAAACACCTTGAATAATTCTTTGGCGACGAATTCCGTAAATTCTCATCGCTCGTGCCGATGCTTCTCCTGGGACAAAAAAAGCATCATATCTATGACGGATAAAAAGCCTAAATCTTATTATCTTTAAAATATCTATTAAAGAATACTTAAAAAGTATATCGTTTTGCAATATTACTTTACCACCTGCTCGTTTAACCTCTTTCGCAATATAATTAAACGAAGCAACCGACCAGCCTGAAGAAAAAAGGCATGATGGAATCTCGCCTAAAAGCTTTACTGTATCGATTTTTTCTTTTTCGTCTACCCAGTAAACAGTACAATTACAAAAACACTCCATCCCTTCTATTGGAACTTGTGGCCTAGTAGCTACAACTACAACTTTCTCCTTTGTATTGGCTACAAAAGCACCAATACAACGTGCCGCATATTGCGGAAACCCATTCCAAGTAAAACAAATCACGCTAATTCGCCAAAAAGAGTTTGCGCATGAGCATCTAAAATTTTAACATTTACAAATGAGCCTTTTTCAGGGAGATTCTCGCACTTTGGCCAAATAACTATTCTATTACCACTATCTCTTCCAGAAAGCCGAGTTTTGTTTCGTTTCGATTCTCCTTCAACAAGAACTTCACGAACACTTCCAACTAACGCCAAATTACGAGCAAGGCCTCGCTTTTCTTGGTCGTCTAAAAGTACAGCATTTCGCCGCTGCTTTTCTTCATTAGTAACATCATCAGCTAACTCTGCACTTCTTGTGCCAGGACGAGGAGAATACTTAAAAATAAATGAATTGTCAAAAAGCGCCTCATTCATTAACGAGCGAGTTTCTTCAAAATCTTCTTCTGTCTCACCAGGATAACCAACAATAACATCTGTCGTAATGGCAAACGTATCATCAAACGCTCTAAGTTTAGCAATTGCTTCTAGATACTGCTCTCGCGTATATCTACGCCCCATTTGACTTAAAATTTTATTTGAACCTGACTGAACAGGCAAATGAATATGGCGACAAACTTTGTCACATTCATTATACGCTTTAAGAAGTTCATCAGTACACCCGCCAGGATGAGCAGAAGTAAAACGAATACGTTTTAGCTTATCTATCTGCTGTAGGCGTCTTAGTAATTGAGGAAAATTTGGATACTTTAGTACACTCTGGCCTAAAAGCGTTACCTCTTTTATGCCTGTACTTGCTAAATGTTCCACTTCTTGTACGATATCGTCAAAAGGTCTTGATTTTTCAGGCCCTCTTACCTTAGGCACAATACAGTAACTACAAAAATTATTGCACCCTGTCATTACAGTAACAAAAGCAGAAAATGCATCTGTCGGTGGATGCTCTGCTAAAGGATCGTTTGAAGATGCTAAATATTTAATCTTTGTAAATTCCCCTGGCTTTACGGCGAAATCAAGACGCGGCAATTTTTTAAATATATCATCTCCTAAACGAGCTACTGCGCATCCAGCAATGCCAACTTTTTTACCAGTTGAAAGAAGATATCCCGCCTTGCCTAGCGCTTTATCTTCAGCCTTTTGACGAACTGTGCAACTGTTTATAATAACTAAATCGGCATCTGACTCTGATAGTGCTTTTTGATGACCAGCTCCAAGAAGCAACGATTCCATCGCCTCTGAATCGCGTACATTCATCTGACAACCGTATGTATGAAGCCAAAATTTCACTTTTTCCTCAATAATATCATTGTTTCAAAACGAGCGGTACGCGGAAACATATCAAACCAATCGGCTTTTTCTACTTGATAACCACGAACCAATACACGTAAATCACGGACCAAAGTTGCAGGATCACAACTTACATAAAGAATATAACTAGCACCAAAGTTCAAAATACGCTCTGGGACACCCTTCTCAAGCCCTCCCCTTGGGGGATCTAGAATCAAGAATGTCCCATCTGATTGTTTAACTCTTTGGAAAAGAGAACGAACTTCTCCAGAAAGAAAACGCGCATTTTCTATTTTGTTTAAGATAGCATTTGATTGGGCAAACTTAACAGCCCGCCTACCTGACTCTATGCCAAATAATTCAAGATTTGTTGCCTTTGCTGCAACTATTCCTAAAACCCCAACACCACAATAAAGGTCTACTATGCGTTTTAATGGTAGCGACTTTGCTATCTCTTTAATAGTATTGGCAAGGTGATTGGCAACATCAACATTTATCTGATAAAACCCACCTGCAGGAACTTCGAAATCAAGCCCTGTTGTAGTTTCTTTTAAAACAACATCTGCCGATGGCTCACCTATCCACCACTTTACCCCAGTTTTATTCGTCCAACGAACAGTGAGAGTACCCTTTTTTAGCGTCTCTTTTCTGATACTTATTGGACCAGTGGTTAATAAAGTTTTAACAGTTTTGCGGATTTCTGGCAATGCCGCATTAATTTCAGGTCTAGCAAGAGGATCAAAAGGCGTATCTATTATTTTATGACATTTTTCTAGCATATAGCCAATTACTACATCGCCAGAATTAGTCAAATCATAATGATAAACAGCTTTGTTACGATAATTCAAACTAGGTCCAAATTCATGAACTCTTGAATAAATCGGCAAAGGAATTTTAGCTCTAGAGAAAAACTCTTCAAGCTGAGCAGCTTTAGCAGCTATCTCGCCTTTGCGCGAAAGAGATGCGTATACCATGCCTGGAATTACAGAGGTCTCTTTAATACGTTCTGGCGATGGCTCTACAATTTCAACTAATCGTGCCTTTACGAAATTGCGTTTTTCTTCAATAATCTCAGCCTTTACTTGTTCTCCAGCCCAAGCACCAGGAACAAATACTACTCGACCATCACCGAGGCGCCCTAGACCATCCCCGCCGTAGACATTCTTAGCGATGTAAACAGTAGATATCATTTATCTAGCTTGATAAATTTCACCGCAAAACCGCCGCCAGAGGCTAAGTCAAACTTGAGAATATCGCCGCGTTTAACCTTAAGTGTTTGGCAAATATAATGCTGTGGATTTTCTGAGCAATCAGGGGCGTCTTTAAAAATTTGAGCCTCCCAATTTTCGCCATCTAAAAATGATGTATTTAAATCATAAGAACGCTTTTGTGAATTATTGATAGCAGCAACATACCAATTGCCGCTCTTGGTCTTTCGAGCTACACCTGCCATCGTATCAAGCGTAATATCTCCAGGAAGAGATTTTGTATCAGCCCAAACGACAGGGGTTTCTGCCATAAACTTAAAAGATTCTATATTTGCTTCATAATGTGTCGGACTATCACAAAGCATTTGCAGTGGCGCCTCAAAAAGCGACATCATAGCTATCTGGCGGCAACGTGTTCCAATTGAACCAGGATAAGTGTTGTCTTTATTTACATATTTACCAATTGGAAAGTTAAGCATAGCTCCAGGAGTATAATCCATAGCTCCTAATGTTTGGCGCATAAAAAACGCCCTAACATCGCTAAGCATAAAATCATAGTTATTGGAATACCATTTAGTCTGCTCTAACCCATGTATGCCTTCATAATTTAAGACATTAGGGAATGCTCTTGATAAACCTGTTGGTCTATGAACACCGTGATAATCAATAACGAGTTTATGATTAGCGCAAGACTTAGCAAATTTCCAAAGGAAACGCTCGGCATCTGCATCAGCACGATCCATAAAATCAACCTTAAAGCCCTTAACTCCGAGTTTAGCAAAATGAGAGGCCACTTCGTCTTCTCGCCCATAGACTTGAGCCCATGCCATCCATAAAATAATTCCAACGCCTTTTTTATCAGCATACGAAATTAAATGTGGAACATCAACGTCAGGATGAAACTTCCAAATATTTAACTTCTCACTCCAACCTTCATCAAAAATGACATACTCTATTTTGTTTTGCGAAGCAAAATCAATAAATCTTTCATAGGTTTTTGTATTACATCCACCGTTTTGAGGTATTTTCTTATTATCAAAACAGTTCCACCAATCCCAAGCAACCTTGCCAGGCTTTACCCACGAAAAGTCAGAACGAGGTTCTGCTGGGCGAGCAAGCGCCATGATAAGATCATTCTCGCAAAACTTGTTTGGAGAGTCAGCAAGCATAAAGCAACGCCATGGAAATGATCTATTACCAGAAGTTTTAACAATATAATCTTCGCTTTCGATTATTTTGAGCCATCTACCACCCTCTTTAAGATAGTCAATACCTTTTGCTCCCCATGTTGATCTAACTGTCTTTTTGGGGAAACGCTCAAATTTAGATTCAAATCTAGGCTCATCTATCTTTTGGTCGCGAACAATATTCCACACTGGATAATCATAAACATCACTATCAGAAGCTACAACATATTTGCCTTCAATACTATAAACAAAAGGCATATACAAAATTCTCCTGTTCTTGGAGTTGATTGTATATATATCAATAGCGGGCATACTTCTTGCAACTTCTTCTTCATATCCTGCACCATCTGCAGAATAATACCAACATTGGGCGGATTTATTTGGAACGACTATATCAGCCTTCTCGTCGTCTATTGTAATCTCGTTGTCAAAATGAGTTCTAAACCTATAGGCAACACCATCATTGCGGGCAATTAAATCGACACCCCAAACACCATTATCAGCCATCACCATTGTAGCAGAAAGATCTATCTTATCTTTCTTGTAAATGGCCATTGGCTCATAGCCTTTTAACGTGCGCTTAACTACACTTGTGAAATTATTTGTAGATAAAAGCCATTTTGCGTTAACCTTCAAACCAATCTCAGACTTGCCGACAACTAGCACGCCGTCACGAAAAACCTCATAAGAAAGAGGATTACTATAAAGACGAATCTCATTTCTACCATCGGGAGATTTAGCAGAAATTATTGATTTGTTTTGGCAACAGCCACTTATCGCCGCAACCGCAGCGATAAGCATAAGAATTTTTATTTTTTTCATAGTCATCTCACTTCTTTACAGGACGAGCGACTGGAGACATGCGCATTGTCCACGTAACACGATCATTAGGATTAAATAAATATTTACTAATTGGACGAGGTCCGCAAGAATTGCCGCCCAAGCCAGTTTGTCTTACGTCGAGTTTTAAGAAAATATCATCTTTAAACTCTACGCTCTTGATGCGGCGAATTTCGCCACTCCAATGACGAGCCCATTCTAGATCTTGATCTGTGCAATGAAGCGCCTGCATAAATAGCGGCACATCTGCTTCGAAACGAACGCCTGCCCCGCTCTTATCAAGGAACTCTGCCCAACGAACATCGCTCTTATAACCGTTGTCCTGGGGACGAACATAGTCAACATACTGGTCTTTAACTTTTGAATTCCAAATACCAAGGAAGGAACCAGTGCAGCGGTCAATATAGTTCTCCCATGGGCCACGACCATAATAACGCATCGTTTCTAGGTTACGCTGTAGTATCATAGAAAGGCCAAGGCGAGGAATAACTGGAGGCATCGTACCAAATGGTTTTACATCATTAGCGATATCAATAGAACCGTCCTTTGAGAAAGTCCAACGCGCCTCATGAACGAAACCAGCAGATTTAGAACCCTGAACGAGAGTTACTATTTTGATGCCATTTGAAATTACTTCAATAGGTTCGGGGTGATATTTAAGTTGTGAAAGGCCAGAATGATAAAAGTTATCTTTTGCCATTTTAGTATCTGGGTTTCTCATATACTTGTCATTATCGACAAATGCTCTAAAACAAGTTAACTGAGGACCTGCCGCAATGCCTTTAGCGGGATCTACAATAACTTGAACACCACGCATCACAAGACGAGAAAGCGTGCCAGATTTGCGACAAAATATAGCCGTTGTGCGGCCCGAGCCAACTGTTACCGTCTTATCATCTTGGGTAATTACAACCTCTTGATCACCGTCAGCTACAAATGTCTTTTTTACGCAATCTGAAAGTCTAATCTCATTTCTAGCAACAACCCACCCCTTGTCAGCCCAAGGCGTTGACTTGCGTGTTGTAGTAGTAAAATTAAGTATAACTTCAGATTTTTTATAAACGCTCTTATCTAACGCTAGTTCTGCATCAATATCGAAGCCTAGAGGGGCCTTCGAAAGAGGTTTAACATCAGGAAGATCAAGCTTACCTTCCTTTACAACGACACCATCAACAAGACACTTCCAAGTGCAGTCAAATTCTGCCGGCGAAGTAAAGCCGTAGCGATTTATTAGTTGAAGCTTGCCTGTAGCGTCCTTTTCTATGAAAATTGAACGATAGACGTGTCCAACTTCGATAAGTTTATCTGTCACATTTCTAAGTGGGCCAATGATACCATTACAGCAGAACGGACCAAGATTGGGTTGATCATCAAAGTCACCACCGAAAGCTAAGAATCGCTTGCGAAGGCCTGTTTTTTCATCAATCTCATCAGTATATTTCCAGATTGCCTGGTCAATCCAATCCCAAATGCAACCGCCAAGCATACCAGCACGAGAGTAAACGATATCCCAGTATTCCTGAAGGTTTCCAATTGCATTACCCATAGCATGAGCATATTCACACATAAAGTAAGGCTTACCAGGTGAATGCTGCGCTCTTTCAAGGCTTGGGTGAATTCTTTTCTTTGGCTTATCCGTTGGTTTTTCATCAAAGATAGTTAATCTTTCTTGGAGCCAAGCAATCGAAGGGTACATAGAGGAGTCAACATCGGCATCTTTATTGCCCTGTTCCCAATGAATTGGACGCGAAAGAGGGTCTAAATCTCTAACAGCAGCATAAGCCTTACGGAAGCCATCTCCATGCCCAGTTTCGTTGCCTAGCGACCACATCGTGATAGATGGAGTATTCTTAAATGCCTGAACGTGTCTTGCATTACGCTCAACAATTGTATGATCCCATTCACGGAAACGGCCTAAACCTCTATTTCCATAGCCTGGCTCATGGCCCTCTACATTTGCTTCTGCTACAACATAAAGTCCATAGCGGTCACAAAGATCATACCAAAGCCTGTGGTTAGGATAGTGAGATGTACGAACTGTATCTATATTATAACGCTTCATAAGCGTTATGTCTTTAATCATATCCTCAATCGTGACGGTTCTACCATTATCAGGATTCGTCTCGTGTCTATTGACGCCACGAAGCTTGACGGGGTTGCCGTTTATATAAAATATTTCACCAACAATCTTTTGCTCCTTAAAGCCAATTTTCTTCGTGCGAATATCACCGCCCTTGTTAAGAATAAGCGTGTAAAGATTTGGCTTCTCAGCTGACCAAAGAGCGACATTTTTAACTTCTTTCATCGCACTAGCAGATTCAGAAGTAAACTGCGCCACTTTTGTATTTTCTGAATCGTAAAGCGCGCCGTTCCACTTTCCTTCAATGCCCTCAACAGAAATATAGCCTTTCTTGTAATCGGAAGAAAGCTGAGTTTTAACATTAAAATCCCAAATGCCGTCTTTAGGGCAGGACCATATAGAAACATCACGGAAAATACCGGAATAACGGAACATGTCTTGGTCTTCAAGAAAACTACCATCGCACCACTTATAGACTCTTACAGCTATTGTGTTTTCTGATTTTTCTGAAACGAATTTTGTGATGTCAAATTCAGAAGCGAGTTTTGAATCTTCTGCATAACCAACAAGATTACCATTGACCCAAACATAAAAAGCACTACCAACACCTTCAAAACGAAGAATAGTCTTTCTACCTGCCCAATTTGCTGGAATAGTAAATTTACGACGATATGACGAAACAGGATTGAAATCGTGTTCTCTTGTAAACCTGTCTAAAATCTTAGCAAAATCAGCGTTAGAAGGATTGCTTGTATCACGATGAGGATAAAGAACATTTGTGTAAATTGGCGCGCCAAAACCGCGCATCTCAACACAAGAAGGAACATCTATGAAGTCCCACTTTGAATCATCAAAATCAACCGCCCAGAAATTATCTGTAACTTGCTTTGGGTTTCCGACCCAACGGAAACGCCAATTGCCATTAAGCGTCATTGTATACGGGCTAGAAGGCTCTAGCGCCTTAGTAAAGGCATTCTCCTCTGCTTGCAAAGGAACTGTATATGTACGAGCGGGTAAGCGATTTATTGAATTAACTTTTGGATTTTCCCAATCATTTGTAACTACCGCTACAGCAGTTAATATTATTGCTCCTATTGTTGTCATCACAATCTTCCTTTCCTAGTATTAAATTTTAACATCCCATATATTGGTCTAGCGCAGAAAGAATTAGTTCGCCCCACTTTGAAGCTTTATCAAATTGTTCATATGAAAAGCTCTCATTAGGCGAATGAATAGCATCTTCTTTTTGCCCCCATCCAACTAAAAGCGGAGAAGCGCCAGATATACGCGAAAGCATCGATACACATGGAATTGACGCTCCCTCCCAAAGGAACCCAGCACCACGTGAATCAATTTCTTCTAAAACTCCCTCTGCCAATCTAAATAGTGGCGTATCGAGAGGTAACCTAAAGCCTTCTGAAAAACCTGAAGCGTCTTCAACCGAAAGTTTCATCCCTTGAGGACAATTCTTTTCAAGATGTGTTTTTACCGCCTCAAAGGCCGCTTTTGGAGACTGTCCTGGCACTAAACGCATTGAAATTTTAGCTAGGGCAAAATTAGGTATTACTGTTTTTGAGCCAGGTCCACCATAACCAGAATGAACTCCATTAATTTCAATGGTTGGATGGAATGAATTTCTAACAACTAGACTTTTATTTTTCTCTCCACCACAAGGCTCACAACCAATATCCTCTTCTATTTGAGTCTTAGTTGGTGCAAATTTCTCTGCTAATTGAAGTTCTTGTTCAGTTGGCTCTTGGATGTGGTCTAAAAAGCCATCAACAGCAATTGCTCCATTCTTGTCGTGCAAGGTATTTAGCAGTTCTATTATCCCTTGCGCAGCGTTAGGTGCAACACCACCGTAAATACCACTATGAAGATCGCGATTAGCACCAGTAAGCTTAATCGTAAAGTGAGTTACGCCTCTTAATCCAGCTATTACCGTAGGCTTTAATTCCGGTAGAGCAGTTGTATCACTTACTAAAAGAACATCTGCCTTTAGGCGGCGAGACATCATTTCTGCTACATGATAAATAATTTGCCCGCCAGATTCTTCTTGACCCTCAAGCAAAACTTTAATATTTACTTTAGATGTGGCATTGGCAGCTAAATAACGGCGCATTCCACAAAACAGCGCAAAAAACTGCCCTTTGTCATCTTGTGCACCGCGGCAATATACGCGGCCATCCTTCTCTGTTGGCACAAATGGATCTGTCAGCCACAGTTCTAATGGATCTGGTGGCTGAACATCATAATGCCCGTAGATAAGAACGGTCGGCGCATCTTCTGCAACAATTCTCTCTGCATAGACACAAGGAGGACCATTCTCACCTTCGGGCAGAACTAGTTGAGCTGAAAAACCGATATCTGAAAACTTTGATTTAAACCACATTGCGGTTTCGACACAATCCTTAAGACAGGATGTATCGACCCCAATGCTTTTAAATTTTAAAAGTTCGAAATATTCGGATTTCTCAGCTTCAGTCATCATTACTTTGACTCCGTAGCTTTAATCCTGTCCCAAGCCTTTACGTAAAGATCGCGAACCTGAGGATTATCGGTAAAGTCGCGAAGAACTTCGCCGCGCTTAAGCGTCTCAGCAGGAACAACGACCTTTTCCTTTACATCATCTTCAAGAGCTTCTAGCGCAGGTTTAACAGGCATTGGTGCCATAACATATTCCATGTTGCGCTTGGCGATAGTTTCATCGTAAAGGAAGTTAATAAACTTGTGAGCGAGTTCTACATTCGGTGCTTCAGAACTTATGACCATTTCGTCACAAGCAATTACAAAGCCTTCACGAGGCAATACGAAACCTACATTTTCACTATCTTCCATTATCTGCGTCGAGTCGGAAGAATAGCCATGACCGACAAACCATTCAGCAGAGGCAACGGCTGTCTTATATTGTTCGTTATCAAATTTGGCGATATTACGCTTCCACTTAATTATCTGATCTGCAGCAGCATTAATTTCATCAGGATTAGTCGTATTTATCGAATAGCCAAGATACTTCAATGCGCCACCTATTGTCTCTCGCATATCAGAGAGAAGTGCCATACGACCTTTCATCGCGTCAGTTTCAAAGACTTTCCATGTGTCAACTGGAACCGAGCCAACTTTGTCTTTACGGTAAGCAAAACCTGTATAAGTTACAGCGTATGGAACGTTGTAATCCATCTCCTTATCGAGAATAGCAGAATAATAAGCAGGATCAAAATTCTTCGCTACATTTGGCAAAAGGCTCTTATCAAGTTTGCGGACTAAACCGTTTTTGACCATAAGCTGAATCTGGTAAGAGCTAGGCATAATAATATCGTAGCCAGTGGAGCCTGCCTGAAGTTTAGCATACATTGATTCATTAGAATCAAATGTATCTACTTCTACTGAACAACCAAAACGAGACTCAAATTCTGCGAGCACCTCAGGATCAATGTAATCTGCCCATGTGTACACATGCAACACTGGTCCATTATTACCACATCCAGCCATTAGCCCTAACGCAGCAGATGCTGCTAACACCTTGAGTTTATTCATTTTTACCCCCTCCCTTTTTTTCGTTTGTTTTTTACCTGCCTAGGTTTCTTTTCCTAGCACAGAAATTATTCATCAAGCGTCAACTCATCAAGTTCATTTTTAGGACGCATTTCTTCTTCAAATGTTTTCTTAACTTTAGGCATTAGAATCGCCGCATAGTTAACTCGTATGGGGAACCAATCTTCTCCAATAGCGGTAATTTTTAAAACATTCTCTCCCTTAACAATGTATGAAGAAGGAAATTCCCATTGATATTTTGAGTATGGTCCATTCCAACCATTATTGCAAGGGTTGCGCCCTTCATAAATTAATTTGTCATTAAGTACGATTTTTACCTTTGGACAAGCGCCCTGGGCGTACATATTAAACTTGCACTTACCCTTGAGCGGTAAAAACTTAACATTAGCCTTCGCTATAGCAGTACGCCCTGGACCAATATATGCGGCTAATCGTGAGCCAATCGTGCGACCTGTATCATGTTCGGGCTGCGGATACAGAGCAGCAGAAACAAGATGGAAGTCAATAGCATCAAAAAGTATATCGCCTTCTTTCTTCTCATATCCAGAGGAGAGTGCCGCATCTTCCGTTTGCTTTAACCAAACAGTGAACTGTGAACGGAAATCAGGCGGATTACAGACAGCCCTATAAATGCCCTCTGCCCAATTTACTGCTCGCATCCACGCGCCCATTTCATGCATTTTTGCACTGCCAACGACTTGTGTTGCATTCTTTGTAGCATGACGAACCTTTTCAAGATGCCCTAATACTTCTTTGGGGTCTTCGTCTCGAACAAGCGTATCAACTTTACCATACATGTATTTATCGAAATAAGTCAAAGAACCTAGTGCTGGGGCAAGCGCTTCATAAAGGCCTTTTCCAGCATATTGATCTAAGCCTCTCTTAATGCCGCGCTCCATATCATAGGCCTTAACATTCCAAAGGCAATCTGCCAAAGATGTAATCTGAGGGCATTCCATCGGTGTGTGTGAGTTTTTCTGATAGCCTATTACGTCCTCTTCGAAAAAGCCAGGATAGTGCCAACCGTTCCAGTCTGTCAAATCTACGATATAAGAAAGTCTGTAATGAGGGCCTGTTTTGTTCTGGAAAAGGATTGGCTTTCGTCCAATAAGATCAGCGTACCATTTTACTGCCCATTTGCGTTTCTTGAACGAACAAACGCGTTCACCAGTCCAGCAAATGAGAACTTCTGGTGGGAGAATACGTAAGCTACGAAGATATTTTTCACGACTGTCCGGATATGGGTGTTTTGCAGTCGGCCCCCAATAGAACGGTGGACAGTACTGGAACTTGAAATCGGGATAGTCTTTCTTGATAGCTAAATACCACTTAAGAAGATGCTTCGCGTCGTAGTCAGAAGGTTTAAGACCAGTAGCTTCATCTTGTTTTGTTATAACTGCATATCGGCTATCGTCATTTGGATAATAAATATTTGCACCAAGCGCGGCAATCTTTTTACCAGCCTCAATCTGCATACCTAAATAACTGTTCCAGCAATATGGCCAACCCATATTCATAGTATAAGTTAGAAAGCCTAAATAAAGATCTAACCCAAGAGTCTTGAACTCCCTAGCCATTGAGCCAGCCATCATCATATTTAATGGAGTATATCTGCCGCTAGTAAGAACATGCCCTTGATGCGTGACACTGTTCATCTTATTAAAAATAGTGTATTCTGTGCAGTGTGGCCAAAATCCGCCTAGATATCCGCGTAATTTCGTGTTAGGCCAGTCGTCAATGCGACAATTACGCATTTGTTTTGATTGTGGGTCTAGAATTTGAATAAACGAAACGATGCCCCACAGAATACCTTGCTTATCGCGAGCTGCAATTTTAGTCCCCGAGCCATCAGCATCTAAACTATAACCTTCTCTTTGCTCAACACGTGCAGATGGATCAAGGCTAATACTAAGGGTATAGACGCCACTTTTACCAAATTTATACTTAAACCCACGTGATTTAAGTTTTTTCTCAAGAACATACTCGATACGAGCGTCTTTTCTATCTACTCCTGAAAGGTTAATAGTAATTTCTGGACATGGGGTAAAAGTCTCTGAATATTCGGCTTTTTGAGCCTCAGGAAATGTTTTAAAGCCAGTATAACGAGGTAGTCCCAATGCATCAGCAGAAGAATCGGTTAAATATACAATAGAATATCTAGCCCATGCCGAATAATTATACATATTCTTGCCATGTGTTCTAATTTTAGCATCGACTAATTCCTGAAGAACTTTTACGCACTCATTAGTTTTGCCCATAGCAAAAAGCGCCTCAGCATGACCATATTTAGCACGCGCATACTGATAGTCGCGAAGGCGAGAATTCTTTACTGCTTTAGCATATGCATTTTCAGCTTCAGCCCATCTTTCGCGATAAAGTAACGCATCACCCAATGTAGACCATGCATTAACACCATGAGGACGCTCTTCAGCTAATCTGCGACATTTTTCAATATATTTGTCGCTCATTTCATCGCACTTCTCTTTTGGCAAAGGCTCTAACGAATCTGTGGGGACATCGTGCCAACGCCTAAGAACACCTTCTGCCCAAGCATAATGATAGAACGCCGGCACATCATCTTTCATTTCTTTCATATTATCGCGTTTAGCAATAATCGGCAAATCAGGATCAATCATGTCGTCTGCAAAAATGTTGCACGCGACAAACGACACGAAAACCGCTACTACAAGTTTTTTCATTATTTTCTCCTTACGCGATGATTTAATTTCAAGTATTATATCATAAATTCTCTCTACTGTGTGCACACCTAAAAGCCGATAGAACACTTAGACCGTAAATTGATGCTGTTTCAGCTCTAAGCACAGTTTCTCCAAGATTAACAGGTTTAGAGACCGCCAAAAGCTTATCTAATTCTTCTGGAGTAAAATCGCCTTCTGGCCCTATAAACACCGCTAAATTCCGCTTTATTGAGGCGTTTTGAAGTGCAGTTAAAAGCGATGGTGGCGAAGGAGTCGTTAACGCCCCAGTAAAACATTCATACGAACTTAATAAGTTTAATGCCTCATCAAAATCTACTGGCATATTAATTTTAGGGGCAAACCTTGCACCCGATTGGCCAACTGCTTCTATTGCAATTCTATACCAGCGCTCGCGCTTAGCCTGGCGCTCTGAAGATGGAATTCGAACAATCGTGCGACTTGAAATAACAGGAACAATTAAATCAACACCTAACTCTGTAGCCTTCTCTATAGTCCAATCCCAACGCGATGACTTCGTAACACACGCAAAAAGCGCTATTTCTCGCTTGTGCCTAGTTGCTATACTTAATGACGAAATAGGCAACAAACCTAAGCCATTAAACTCATAAACTCTCCACGCACCTAGCGCGTCGAAAAGTTCAAATTGCTCACCCTTCTGAGGTCTTAAAACTTTTAAATGCCTTGATGCTTCTTTTGAGAGAATTGGCACCTCTGCCTCAAGAACTGAGGTTTCTACATAAAGCCTATGCATTTTTCAATATTCTAACTGCTAATGCTACTAGTTCTACACAAGGACGCTTCTTGTAATATTCTTGAGTTCTTTTCTCTGCAATCCCTCCCGAACTTGCCCCAGTTCCATCAAGAAGTTCTCTACAAATAATAGAAGAAGCCTCTTCCTTAAACGCCTCAATAAACTTCTGTACTTTAGGATACACAATATCCTTGTCAGAACCATAGCGCATGCCGATAACTAATGTTGCGCCAGTTACCGCGCCACACACCTCTCGTGAACGGCCTACTCCCCCGCCTAAACCGCACGAGATTTTAGCAGCCGTTTCTTTATCTATGCCTAACTCATCAGCAAAAGCAACAAATACTGCCTGCGCGCAATTCAAGCCAGACTTAAAAAGTTCTATAGCATTTTGTTCGCTCATAAAACTCCCTTATGACAATTCAAGCATAGCTTGAATAGCATTCTTTGCTCTTAAAGCAACAGCCTCATCAACTTGAACGCGGTCTTTCATATACTTTAGCGAATCTCGTAGGCTCTCTAAAGTTGTCAACTTCATATCTTCACAAACTATATCCTCGCGAACTGGATAGAATTTAGCATCTGGATTTTCATTTCTAAGTCTATGAAGTATGCCAACCTCTGTGCCAACTATAAATTCTCTGACCTTAGAATCGCGTGCAAAAGCACACATTCCGCCTGTTGAGAGTTTCTCGTCTGAAGCATCTCGAACATCCTTAGGACATTCTGGATGAACTAATACTATCGCAGATGGGTGCGCTTTTCGCGCTTCTTCAATATCAGACTTAGTAATCTTTGCATGAACTGGACAAAAACCAGGCCATAAAATATAATCTCTACCTAATAAATCAGAAATATGAGAGCCCAAATTACAATCTGGAACAAATATTACTTTTCGATCTTGTGGAAGCTGCGAAAGCACCTTCTTAGCATTACCAGAAGTTACTGTAACATCACACTCAGCTTTAACCTCAGCCGTTGAATTTACATAACAAACAGCTATAGCGCCAGGATGCTCTGCTTTGAGTTTCCTCAACTCTGAAGCCTTTATCATATCTGCCATCGGACATCCAGCAACTCTATCTGGTATTAAAACTGTTTTTGTTGGATTTAAAACCGCCGCTGTCTCAGCCATGAAGTAAACGCCACAAAACACAATAACATCAGCGTCTATTTCTGTAGCCTTTCTGGCCAATTCTAATGAGTCGCCCGTGAAATCAGCCACTTCTTGAACTTCAGCACGCTGATAATTATGAGCTAAAATAACTGCACCACGTTCAGCCTTTAATTTTTTTATCTCTTCAATGATATTTAGATTACTCATATTAACCCTCAAACAATGGCGTTGAAAAATATCTCTCTGCCGTATCAGGCAGTACTGTTACAACCGTTTTACCAGGACCTAATTCTTTAGCTAATTTTCTAGCTGCAAAAACATTCGTTCCTGATGAAATCCCGGCTAATATGCCTTCTAGCCTTGCTAAATCTCGAGCTGTCTGTAAAGCTTCTTCATCAGAAACAATACAGATATTCGAATAAATTGACGTATTTAAATTTTCTGGAATAAGACCATCGCCAATACCCATTTGCAAATGCGTACCAACAGTGCCACCAGCAAGAATAGCAGCATTTTCTGGCTCTACAGCCCAAATTTTAATATCGGGATTTTGAGCCTTTAACACCTCACCTATGCCAGAAAGCGTCCCACCAGTACCCACTCCAGAACAAAAACCATCAATACGCTTTGCTGCTTCTTGAAGAATCTCTAAAGCAGTGTGGTGCTTGTGTGCATCTGGGTTCATTGGGTTAACAAACTGTTGAGGAACATAAACCCTACTATCAAGCCTGGCTAATTCTTCAGCTTTTTTTACACAATCATCGATAGCTTTTCCAATATTACCCTCATCATGTATTAAAATAACTTCTGCACCATAATGACGCATTAACTTTCGCCTTTCCTCAGAAACAGAGTCAGGCATTACTATAATAACTTTATAGCCCTTAACAGCTCCTACAAGCGCAAGCCCAATACCTTGATTACCGCTAGTTGGCTCAACGATTATTGAGCCAGGCCCAATAAGCCCTTTGACTTCAGCATCTGCGATCATATTGGCGGCTGTACGTGTTTTTATAGAACCGCCGACATTCAAACCTTCAAACTTTACCAACACTTCTGCCATATCATCTGTAACCATACGATTAAGGCGCACAAGAGGCGTATGACCTAAGGCATCTAAAATATTATCACAAATCATCAATTTAACCTCAATTATTTTACTGGAGTAAATTTAGCTGTCCAACCGCCACCACCAGCAATTTTAAGCTTGATAACATCACCGCTTTTTACAAGTTGAGTTTTATGCCTGTAATCACTAGCATCATATCCGCTTGCAAGCGGTCCATCTTCAAACACATCTAATGACCAAGTACCTTGAGAAAGGAAATCTAATTTTACATGAACCTCAACTGGTTGTCTATCACCAATTGCTCCCACCCACCATTGTAAACCCTTACGCCTAGCAACAACAGCAAATTTATCCATTTGTCCAACTAATCCTACAGTGTCATCCCAAACAGTAGGAACTTCACGAATAAACTTAGTACACTCAAGATTTTCTCTATACATCGTAGGCGAATCTGAAAGCATTTGAAGCGGAGCTTCATAAAGCGTATAAAGCGCCATTTGATGAACTCTTGTTGTCATTGACTCAGGAGTAGCGTTAGATGGGCGATAAGTTTTTTTCGTAGCATTGCGCATAGCACCAGGTGTATAATCAACAGGACCTGCTGTCATACGACAGAAAAACACAGACAAATCTGTCTTTGCGAAATCATATCCTGGCACAGGCCATTTAACTTGCTCTAACCCAAAAACACCTTCATAATTAAGTACATTTGGATATGTTCTAGTTAATCCAGTCGGTTTATGCATCCCATGATACAAAAGAACTAATTTGTACTTTTGAGCAAGCTCAGCAGTAGAAACTAAAAACCTTTCAACCTCTGCGTCATCGCGATCAAAGAAGTCTATTTTAAAACCTGCTACCCCCATCTGAGAATAGTACTTAAATACGTGCTCTCTTAAATCTACGCCACCATTAAAGAACGCTCCCCAGCCTGCCCAAAGAATAATCTTAACTTTTTTCTCTTTTGCATATTGAAGCACATCTTTTAAATCAACGCTTTTAACAACATTAGTTAAATCATCTTTATAGGCCCAACCAGCATCGATAACATAATACTTTAACGAATGTTCTGCAGCAAAATCAATAAAATGCTTAAAAGTCTTCGTGTTTGTACCAGGTGTAAAATCTAAATTACCTCTTAATACGCGTGCACACCAAAAATCCCACGCAGCTAAGCCAGGTTCTACCCAAGAAAAGTCGCCCTTCTCAGAATCAGAAAGCGCCCAAACAGCATCATTTTCACAAAGTTTAATTGGCTCATCTGCAAACATAAAAACGCGCCAAGGGTAAGATCTTTGACCATCGGTTTGAACGAGATAATCTTCTCGCCCATCAACCCAAATATGAGTTAAATCATTTCTTAACTTTGTAGAATCGGGCATTTTAGCAAATGCACCTCTAAGACAGGAAGTTTCGCTCGCGCGGCGCTTCAGATTCCATCCTGGGTAATCAATTAAATTAGCCTCACTTACAGCCATTACTTGTAAGTCTTTGTATTTAACAATTAGTGGCAAACAAACTAACGAAGATTTTTTTAAATCCTTTATTTCCATTTTTTCATGTGGGAATTCCCATGAGTTTTGAAAAACATCTTTTTTAGTCATAGGACCTGGCCACTCTTTTGAGATATATGTCTGTTCACCATCTGAAGGCAAAACCACATCTGCTACTTCTGATAAAACTTTAAGTTGCTTATCTTTATACTTAGTAACAAATCTATACGCTATAGCATCATTTCTTAAACAAAGCTCTAAACTAATGGAGTTTTTAAAGTTAAAAGTAGCAGTATTAGCTGAAATATCTACTTTTGATTTTTTGTAGACTCTTGCTTTTGCTTCACCAGAAAGCGTTGATGTTTTCATTTCTATAAAATCACCCATGCCGCCCTTGCCTTGAATTTCTAATTTAGGCGATACTGGGCCCATGCGAAGTTTACCATCACGGAAAAGCGAAATCGACAAACCAGTCTCCACAATTTCCACATCTGCACGATTCCTCCCGTCTGGAGAAAGCAAGCTAAAGCTTTGAGCATTACAAATAACTGTGAGAAACAAAAATGCAAATAAAATAACTTTCATAACACCTCTCATTTTTCAGTATTATATCATTTAATCATATTATAAACAATTAATCCATTTGCTCTAGATTTGGCAAATACTCTAACATATCTTTCGGTATTGGCGCGTTAAAAGTCATTGTCTTACCTGTGCATGGATGACGAATGACTAACTTGCGAGCATGAAGCATTTGCCGCTTTGGACGAGGCGAAAACTTTGAATCAAGCGACGACTTTCCGTATACACTATCTCCCAAAATCGGCCTACCAATATTTGAAAGATGCACTCGTATTTGATGTGTGCGTCCAGTTTCAATACGGCACTCTATTGGTGTAAGTGCGCTATTGGCACCTTGTAAAACGCGCCAATTTGTTACTGCTCGTTTACCATTATTAGTAACTATCGCCATTTTCTTGCGATCAACCTTATGCCTACCGATTAAATTTTCTATTCGCCCAGAAAGAATGCCATGCGAAGGAGCTCCTTTTGGGGCGTCATGAGATATTGCTAGATAAATTTTCTCCAAAGATGTATGAGTTGAAAAGTCAGAAACCAATCTATCCATAGCGCGTTGAGATTTGGCAATAATCATAACTCCAGACGTATCTTGATCAAGTCTATGCACTAAACCAGGTCTAGCAACTCCACCAATTCCAGAAAGATTTGGGCAATGATGAAGTAGAGCATTAACTAAAGTACCAGTAAAATGACCAGGAGCAGGATGAACTACCATACCAGGAGCTTTATTAATTACAATCATATCATCATCTTCAAAAATAACGTCTAAAGGAATATCCTCTGGCTCTGGCACAGCTGGAACTGGCGGCGGTATATCCACCACAACTTCATCGGACTTGGTAATTTTCATGCCAGCCTTTGAAGCTTGAGCACCATTTACCGTGACAAAGCCTGCTTTAATAAGGCCTTCAATCCTAGAGCGCGAAAACTCAGGATTAAGATCTAGGATATATTTATCTAGCCGCACGCTTGGCACTTTCTAGAGTATTAAATAAAAGCATCGTTATTGTAAGCGGACCAACACCACCTGGTACTGGAGTAATAGCAGAAGCAACTTTTGAACATGACTCAAAGTCGGCATCACCTACAAGTTTATACCCTCTAGTTGTTTCGGGACATGGGACTCTATTAACACCTACATCAATAACAACAGCACCCTCTTTAATCATATCGCCTGTTAGAGTCATCGGTCTACCTGCCGCAACGATAATAATATCGGCTTCTTTAGTAAATTTAGATATATCTTTAGTGCCTGTATGGCAAAGCGTTACTGTCGCATTTGTTTCTTTTCGAGAAAGTAGCACCGCAACTGGCTTACCAACAATATTAGATCTCCCAATCACAACAGCGTGCTTACCTCTTATATCCATACCGGAAAACTCAATAAGTTTTATTATCCCATGAGGAGTACAAGGCAGGAAACACTCTTCACCAATAAGCATTTTACCAACATTAACAGGAGTAAAGCCATCAACGTCCTTTTCTGGAGCAATAGCATTAATAACGGCTTTATCACTAATATGTTTAGGCACTGGCAACTGAACTAAAATACCATGAATTAAAGGATCGCTATTAAGCTCTTTTACTAGAGAGACAAGTTCTTGCTCAGTTGTAGATTCTGGCAAACGTATTTCTTTGGAATACATTCCTGCCTCTTGTGAGGCTTTTTCTTTTGCTGTTACATAACTTACAGAAGCCGGATTATCACCAACTAAAATAACGGCAAGCCCGGGAACTATGCCTTTTTCTTCTTTGAGCCTAGAAACACCATCTGCAATTTCTGACCTAAGCTGAGCAGCTAATTCCTTACCATCAATTATTTTGCCTGACATATTAATCCTCCCTCCATTCAATATATCGTATTTTTTTATCTTTCACATATCCCTTGGCGTTGACGACTCGAGTCATACCAAGTGATTCACAAGTAATTTTTATTCTAAAAACTGAATTTTCTTCTGTCGCAAAAACTAAATAATTGCGAGCCTCATCTCCAATATTTTCATTAACGCGATAACAAAGATCCTCAAAATCTTTAAACGGCCACCATGTTCGATTTTCATCAATGCCCGTTTGATTTTCTGGCATCTCAGCACGAGCAGCAATAATGGCTTCTGCAATGATTTTACTCTCTTCCAAATCTTCTACATCACATATCCCAGGAACTGTTAATAATTCATCTACACCGCAAGTGTTTGGATTTATTTTCGTTCCTCCCGTAACGCCAAATATATTGACTATCCCTCTGACTCTAGGATTATCTTCGCTTTCATTCTCTTCTGGATACAACAAACCACCAGTCAAAACTGACGGATACATTCTAAAGCCTCGAATTCTAGCTAATTCTTCAACGCTAGGTATAGAACCATTGCGTGGTTTAATGCGATCTTCTTCTGCGACTCTTTTATCTTCATCATCTTTCTCATACCAATCTTCCTCTGCGCCTTGCGCTTCTTCAACTTTCCCCTGAGAATTATCTTCGTCTCGCCAATCATTCCAGCAAGCAATAAGCCAATTAGCAAGAACTACGCTTCGACCTTCATCGTCCTTTACTTCAAGCTCTGGATCAATGCCATGGCTATAAAGGATCATTTCTAGACGCAGACGATAATTGGCATCACCACACCCTTCATAAAGCTCATTTATATTTATCGATTTTTCTGAACCACCGCCATCAACTGATATCTCTACTGTAACTGTCGAAGGATTCTTATATGCCCCTGTGTCATCCTTTGAATCATCTAATAAAATCGGCCCAATCTTACATTTTGATTCTTTTTTTAACGCTCGTTTTTCCATGAGCCATCTATCATCCTCGTCAAGGATTTTTTGTGTATCCTCGTCTTCCGACCAGTCCGTAACGTCCTTATACGAAGACAGGACAACTTCTGCAAGAATTTTACCAGACTCAACTAATCTATCTACACGATTGCGCTCACGAACATAAAAATTCACACCGCTTTGAAGACGCGCCTCAAGAGAAAACGCAAGCACCATAATCGATAGCACTGCTATCGTCCATAATGCCATTATTAGCGCACTGCCCTTATGTGAAGAGTTTCTCATCGTCCTCTAGGACCCCTTGTAGAGGAGCCTGCTGGCGCAGTTTCTTCATCCGTTGGTGTTGGCGAACCATCAAGCGATTGTTCATGTATAGGAATACGAATAATCTTAACCATTGGCGGCGGCCCACTTTGATATGAGCGAGTTTCGGAATTGACCATTTTAAACGAAAGTTCAACCTTATACGGAACAGAATTAGATTTATCAAAAGTATCTTCGAATTTTTTGACATCATTCTCTGCATCATCTGCTGAAAGCGAAGAAGTATCTTTCTCGCTTATAACGCGGCAGTTAAACCCGCAAATTGAAGCACTAATCAATACTGGCGCATACATTTTGTCATTTGAAAACGAAAAATCAACATCTTCCTTTTCTGGGCGAAGTGCCACATCAGGACAAAGTCTAGCGTATAAACCCGTTTGTTCAATAGGCTTTGGCCAATCTCTACTGGTATCACCTTCTTCAAGTATCATAACTTGAACTCGATGAACCGTATCAGCAACAGAGGATTTATTACCAACAATAGCCTTGCCCATTTTAGACCATTCAATAACATCTGACGAATCTGGATCTTCGCCCTTACCGTTATCTACCAACACAAAGCCATATCGTTCATCAACTTTACCGTCATGCGGATAATACATACTACGCAAAGCACCAACAACTTGAGAAAGCGCAAAATCTGTTCTTTGCATTTTATCGAGGTAATCAGTAGAAACTTGCCACGCGCTAGAAACGGCATTAAATGTCAATACACTCAATGTCGTTATGACGCCGAGAATAAAAACAGCCATCATCATTTCTAGCATTGTAAAAGCTCGTTTCATTCAGCAGGTTGCCTCCAAAAAGTTATATAAGACTCTTCTTGATGATCACCGCGGCGATTATCTGCCCACTTAACTGTTATGCGCACAGGCACAATCCCTCCTAGGCGAGCAATTTCATCAGAATCCATATTTTCGTCTACTCTCTCACGCATCCAAGTGTAACCATAGAACTTTTCTTCTTGTTCGTTTGTTAGGCGTTCCTCTGAAATCATTGCCCAAAGTTCTTCTGCTTTAGTTTCTTCAATATCAATATCGTCAATATCAGTCACCTCTTCGAGAGGATAAGCCATTTCTCCCCAATCCATAACCTCATGCGATGTTTCTGAACCAACAGAGACGAGCATAAGCTTTTGCGCCTGCGACATCGATACTAATATAGTTGATAAGCCCACACCTAAAAGAAGCGCAGCTAATAATACTTCAATAAGTGTAAAGCCTCTTCTCATCTTAGATTCATCAACTCCTCTGCGGTAAGAACTTTAACACCACCAAACATATCAACATTTATTACTAGACCACTTTCCTTTTCTGCCCCATCTAAATAAACCCATATCCGATGAGGATCGCACATTCCATTTGCCTGCCAGACGATTTTTACTGGCTCTGGCAGAGGCTCTTCTTGAGTATCTAATGGATCATCAAACTCGCTACCAAACAAATCTTCTTCAGTAGAATCTTGGGCCTCATCTTTTGCTTGCTGATATTTACCTAATAAATAATCAACATTAGAAAATGCAGAGATGTTACTACGCTTCATGCCGCGATCATCAACAAGATCAGAGCCATCACCAGTCATTTCAACTAAAATACGAACATCTGTTAAAACATCTTCTGAAACGGTTTCAAAAAGGTAATCTTCTACAGAAAGTCCTTTAGACTCTTCTGCCACCATCTCTTCACCGATGTCTTCAAAATCATCATAGTTTGATTCTTTTTCGATTTCCTTTTCTTCTTCTGGTTTATTTAATCTCACATATGCTCCATAAATTGTTTGAACAGTGTCATTCTGTGAGCCAGAAAGCTTTTTCGATGCGACAATCTCAATTTTAGAAACGACAGAGCTATCTTTATAAGAAGAGGAAAAAGTAATAATACTCGGTTCTTCACTAACTAAAGCAACGCTACGCGCATGGCGAATAACAGCAAAAACATCTCGCGCGGCGCCTCGTTGCCTAGCAGCTCCTTGCCCTTGGCGAATCGAGACAACCGCGACAGTTACCATCGTAGCGATTATCCCGATGATAACAAGCAGCTCTACAAGCGTAAAACCGCTTCTTTTCACATTATTTCTTTTTATCGCTTCTAATATCGTCTTCTGTGCCGAATTCCATATCTTCGCCAGCAGAAATTACAGCAAAGCGTCTACCACGAACTTCAAACTTAAGTTCAGTGTCCCATGGGTCATAAAGAGCTTTTTCTCCGCCCTCCAAAATTGGAGGATCATCATCAGTTCCTTCTACAAGTTGAACTAAAGAAGAAGGCATTTTTTTATTCTTAATATAGTAAGATGTAACGCCATCGCTAACTGCCTTAACAGTAGCCTCTGCAGCTGTCACATTAGCCTTTTTAAGATGTTCTACAACGTTCTGAATAGCGATAGTACCAAGAATACCGATAATTGCAACTACGACAAGAAGTTCAACAAGCGTAAAACCTTTGCGCACTTGAGACAACACTTTTTTCTCAACTTTATTCATATTAATCCCCTCCTTATTAATTTAAGAAATATTATATCATTTTACATTAACTCTTACAAGGCACCCAAAAATTGTACAATTAAATGAGTCAAATCGGAAAGGCAAGGTGGCGAGGTGGCAAGGTGAAGAGAGGATAGTTTGAGTGAGGGAGTTGGGAGTGAGGGAGTTGGGAGTGAGGGAGTTTGTGGAGATGGTTTGCCATAGGATTGGACGGTTCTCGCCGTTGCAGGTGACGGACCAGATGCCAGTGGCGGTTTTGATAAGAGTTTGGTTGCGCGGCCTCTTGCGACCACTTCGCGGCTCAGTCGCTTCGCTCCTTCGGGCAACCCGACGCCTTTGGCGCGGGCGCATATCGTCGTCAAAATGGGGAATAAATCCTCCCGCAGAGACGAAATGCACCGAAGAAGCTCTGCTTCGGAGGGTAGATTCGGCGTAGCCGAACCCGAAGGGTGCGCAAGCATCTGCGAGGCTGCAGAGTTGAAGATTGAAGTATATTGGTTGAGGTTATTAGCCGCGTAGACGGAATTGGTGCCGCGCTCGGACGAGCTCTCGCGGTTGCCGATGTCGTCAAATTCGTATGCGTAGCGATAGTTGGTATTGACTGCTGCAACTGCATTGGTCAGTTCGCTCTTTTCGTTGTAGCCGTACGAGAGAGTGTCGTTCTGCGCGAATGCGCTGCCGGACTTAGCACACGTGATACGGCGACCAGCTACATCATAAGTGTAGTCGTATTGAGAAATGATGTTCGTCGGGAATGCGTTGCGGACCTGAAGCAGCTGATCATTGGCGTCATAGGCCCAAGATGCCGTTAGACCATTGGGATAGACCACCCGAACCATCAACTTCTTCACTGCGCGAGCTCCTTTCCGTCAATCAAAGCAAGTGCGCGTCTGGCAGAAAGGCGCAATACGGCAGGTATCGAAGGAATGCCGCTAATCGCCTCAAGCGCGGGACGGGACGATCTGACGCGGCGCTCACCGCAGAGCTGGACGGCCATCGCACGTGAGGCGGGATCGGAAGATGCGTCGGCGGTGCAAGCTGCGAGAAGATTCATTCTTTCTTCGGATTCAATCTGTGATGCAACGTGCCGCGCCACTGTAGGTGCTTGCAACATTTTGCGATGTGGGGGACTTGGAATTTTGCGATTGATTACAGGCGGCTGCAATTTTTCGACCTGAGACTGCGCCACGACATCATCGTCTGACGATCCACACCATTTGCCAGATACATACTGCAAAATAGAACTCACAACGAGCACATATTCGAAGACAAATATAACACAAAGCGCCAACCAGCAAGAAGCGATAAACCACTTTCTTTTCACCTTATTCCCCAAAGACAAAATTTATCGACCGATCATAAAACGGGGCAACACACAAGATGCTTTATCTTTCTCACTAACGAGTCAATGATTCCGCGCCAATTCTTATGTTCAGACTGATCATCCCAATAAAATCCATGTCCACTTTTATACCAAATGCCTTCTTCAGATGGGTCTTGGAGAAGGATAACAGAACCATAGTTCTCATCCATAAATCTACTTACTTCATCAGGACACATTTCCTCCACCTCATCAACTGCAATTTCGTCAATCACATCATTATGTCCGATTAGATATGGGTCTTCTTTAACATGTTTAATAATAACATCACTTGCATCTTCAAATGTAGCCGCCGTACATCCAAGCACTTGAAAATATCCACTAACTCCTTTGCTATCCAACTCGTCCCTTTTAGCCAGAACGGAGACTACAGGCATTTGAAGCTTAAACACAACTTCAATTCTAAGGTGATAAGACTGCATCTTGTTTATTCCTCTTCATCTTCAAATAGCTCTATTATATCCACCACATCAGACACAGGATTAAAAATATCCAAAGCCTCGGCATACCAACAATCACCGATAAGCCCAACAGCTGTGAATTTCTTCAAAATAAAACCATGTCCGCCCTTTGTCCCATAAATCGTCTTACGCCCTGGCGGATGGTAATGCTCATAACCACTACCGCACTCATCACTATGAACTTCTACTTTAGGTTTCTTATACCCTTTCCTTTTTGACATCTTCTTTGTCATCTGCTTTGAACCGTTTATATCCTTACCCCTCTTGCGATACAATCGCCGTGCAACATCGTTTGACACATTCTTAACAACTTTTATCCCCTATTTCCCGACCTTAATAACAATTCCTGCTTTACCGCAACCATAAGAGTCAACATAATTCAATGCATCGTCATCACATAAAACATACAGGTTCAATCCTCCGCTCAACCCTATCGGATCTTTGGAGAGCCACCGGCCGGTTTCTGCATCGTACCACCGCATGCGGAAGTTGACGAGGCCTGTCGCCGCCGACCACTCGCGGCACTGGAAGCGGTAGCGGAGCGAAGCGAGCGCAGGGACGGCAACTTCCTCGCCCAAGACGTTGCCCCATGCGTCGTACTGCCAACGGGC
>JAGBZX010000031.1 GCA_017628025.1 Kiritimatiellia bacterium
GGGAGAGAGTATATTATGTTTATCTAGTTTTCGTAGCATTTTAGAAGGTTTTCTACTATTACCTGACCATCTGCGAGAAGAGCCATACGAAGAACTAGCCCCTAAAGAGCCACTACCGAAAGAAGAGTAAGAGCCTATCCCGTTAGCCTCCTCCTCGCCGAAATCTGAAGTAAAAAGCTCATAAAGCCCAAAATACTTTAAAGCATCCGCAACATACGAACGCTTAAGTGTGGACTTCTTAGCCCTCCAATAAGGAGAATGAGTATACTTCTTTCTTGCCATCGCAAGACGTATTATATCATAAAATGAGAATTATGTGCGGAAAAATCTTGAGGGGTAAAATGTTCTTTTTGAGTTTTAAAACTTATTCATTTACAAGGAATTATATGCTACAAGGAATTATATGCTATAAGGAATTATATGCTACAAGGAATTATAAGTTACAAGGAATTATAAGTGTTGCGACTACTGGGAAATGGTCACTAGGGTAAGTTGTCCTTCCTAGACGAGGAGAATCAACTGTTTTATAGTCTACTACCCTTATCTTAGGTGAAACATAAATATAATCAATACGCGATCCTCCACAACGCTCAATAAATGACAACTCTCCATTTTTACTCTCACTAGAATTTCGAATATCTCTTGGCAATTTCATAGCCTCAGATATCTCAATTTCTTTTTCTCGCCAACGCCAGCCATTATAGGTTCTCCAAGCACCTTTAGGCGAAGACTCTGACGCATAAAGCGCGTCCTTTAACTGTTTTGTTACTAAAAGTGATGGCTTATCTATCTCAAGACAATTATGATCTCCTACCAAAACAATTGATGCCCCTGCAGCAATTTTATCCATCCGCTCAAGCACAAGTCTTATCCCATGCTCGCGCGCAAGTTCACTCTTATGATCAGTATGAGTATTTGCAAAACAAAAACGCTCCCCTGTTTGCTTGTCACTTAAAATTACATATGAACAAACCCTTGGGTAAGCAGCCCCCCATCCTTTTAGACCAGGCACATCGGGTTTTTCCGAAAGCCAAAACGTGCCCGACGACTGAAGAGAAAATCTATTACGCCTAAAACATACTGGAGAAGCTTCACCACTAACACGATCAGCATTGCGATAATCACCAATGAATCTAAATTCAGAAAGATGCTTCTTCAAAAACTCCAATTGCTTGGGCTGAACCTCTTGAAGCCCATAGACATCTAGTTTCATCTCTCGAATAAGTCTTAGAACATCGCCCTTTCTCTCTGGCCAAGCATTCCATGTCCCCTTGTCGCCAGAACCTAGGCGAATATTGAAAGTTGCAACACGTACAACATTTTCCTGCGCAGAATACGAATTAAACACAAATAAAAATGCCGCAACAGAAAATAAAAAATTTGAATATTTCATATGTATATTACCATAGAAAATCAAAACCCTAGTTCCAAAAATATCGATTTACCGAATACTATCAATGCTATCATCATTAATGCTAATGACGCTGGTCTAATGCCGCACATTAGACCTTTAACAAATCGTAATTCTTTAAACTTCTCAAGTGAACGAAATGCAAAAAAAGACATAATAGCACTAGGAAAAAGCAAAAGAAACGAAGCAACTAACGCCCCAATTAAACCATATAATCGAAACCCAAAAAATGTTACTGCATTAACACCAATTGGTCCTGGGGTAATTTGGGTAAGTGATATTATTGACGAAAACTCCTCTATGGTAATTTGCAAAAATGGTGCATCTGGACCAACAAAATCTTCTAAATACATCGGAACTAGCGAAAAGCCTCCGCCGAAACCAAGAAATGAATACTGAAGAAAACATAAAAAAGCCATCCATGCCGGCACTTGGAAGTGCTTTGATTTACATTGTTCTCTAAAAGGAAAAACAATGCCTGAAATAGCTGCCATTGCTAAAGAAAGAATTACAGGAAATTTTAAAAAAAATATACTTGTGAAAACCGCAACAAATACACAATATGAAAAAATATCTTTCATTATGCGACGCCAAGAACGCACTAATGCAGATATTACAAACCATATTAACACTAATCGCATCAAAAGAAATGCTATCTTAATATACGTATTCTCAAGAGGTAGTGAATCATAAACAAGAGAAACAATAGTAAAAACAACAATAGACGGTAACGTTGCCCCACAAAGCGCCACAGCAGCCCCAATTACTCCTCCCCGCTTAGAACCGACATACACCGCGGTATGAGCTGCAATAATACCAGGAATCATCTGAAAGACAGGCAAATGCTCAATAACCTCTCCCTCTTTAATCCATCCCAAGCGACTAAATACGCGTTCTGCTACAGCCGCAATGACATATCCTCCTCCTACAACAAAAAGAGAGATAGCGAAAAATCTAAAGAAAATTTCTAGATATTTCTTCATCTTCTCCACATTGGACGTATAGGCTCAGGCACAAAAACTGCTTGGCGATGTTCTAGAAGCCCGTCTGGAACGTCCTTCAAAAACGAAGTCATCTGAACTGGGAACATACCACCGTCGTGGTTTCTGCGGGTCTGAGGAACAAATAGAGAAAGTCTATCCTTTGCTCGTGTTAACGCAACATAAAATAGACGCCTCTCTTCGTCTATTCTAAGCTCCTCTATTGCTTTAGAACTTGGAAACAAACCCTCACAGCACCACGGTATCATAACAACCGGCCATTCCATACCCTTAGATTGATGCACAGTAGATAGCGTTACCATATCGCGAGAAGGATCATTGCGCCTATCATCTAAGTTTGTCATAAGCGCAACATCAGAAAGAAAACCATCCAAGCCGCCAGGTGCTATTGCAATCTGCCCGGAAAGTTCCATTATATCTTGTAGTCGATCTTCTGCCTCTGCTTGTGGATATTCTCGCAACAAATGTTCTTCGTAAAAAAGCTGTGAAAAATCCTCTAGTATTGCACCGACATCATTCTCTTTTAAGTAATCATGTGCAACGCTAAAACACTTTGATAAGTAATTCCATTGTGCACGCGCTTTCTGAGGCAACAACTCTGATAATTTTGCACGACTCTCTGCTATTGACGAATTAAATTTTTTACCAAGCTTCGCCCAAAGGCTTGACGCGCTTTTTGTTCCTACTCCTGGCAAAAGCTGCACTAGGCGCAAAAAAGAAAGCTCGTCTGTCGGATCTTTAAGCAACCTTAAATAGGAAAGCGTATCTTTAACATGAACCTGCTCAAACACACCTACGCCACTAGTTACACAAAATGGCACTCCAGCGCGCCCAAGGCTGATTTGTATCTCTATCGATTGGAAATGCGAGCGATAAAGCACTGCCATATCACGATACTTGACACCAGCTTCTTTAGAACGAGTTATTATTTGAAGTATTTCCGCAGCTTGCGATCTACCGTCATACGCATGATAAAGACGCGGCACTTTATTACCGTTACTTGTTCGAATAGGCTTAAGACGCTTATCAAAGCTAGAAGATGCGCCATCCATCACAGAATTTGCTAATTTCAAAACTTCAGGCACGCTTCTATAGTTGCGCTCAAGTTTTATTATTTTGCAGCCTGACCATCTTTGCGGAAACTGGAGAATATTCTCAATCTGTGCACCGCGCCACGTATAAATACATTGAAAATCGTCTCCTACTGCCATTATATTTCGATGCTTAGCAGCTAAAATATCTGTAAAGCGAGCCTGAAGCAAATTCGTATCTTGGTATTCATCGACTAATACATAAAGAAAATGCTCTTGTAAAATTTCTCGAACTTCTTTCTGAGTTTCAAGAAGTTTAAGCCCTTCTATTAGTAGATCATCAAAATCAAGAGCCTTTAACTCAACTTTACGTTTCTTATATTCATCTGCAATCTTAACAATCGCATCAACATCGACACCAGCAACCTTAGTCATCCATCGTGCAGCAACAAAACTTATATCGGACTGCTCATTAAGCGCCTCGCTAATCATTTTGGCTACGATTTCTTTCTTTACGAAATCCTTTGGATCTTTAACTGTCTCTTTTATTATGCGACCAATAATTTGCTTTTGGTCGTCTTCATCAAGAATTTTAAAACCTGGAGGATGACCTAGCGCAATACCATAACGCCTAAGAAGTTTCGCGCATATTGAATGGAATGTTCCAGACCATATAGAAGCAACTGCATCACCAGATAACTGCTGCGCTCGCTCAAGCATTTCCCTAGCAGCTCTATTTGTAAATGTTAGAAGAATTATCCTGTCAGCTGGCACCCCATTTTCTATTAAATACGCTACTCTATGCACTAGCGTACGTGTTTTACCAGTACCTGCTGCTGCAAGGCAAAGAATTGGACCCTCTCCTGCCGTAGCTGCAGCACATTGCTCGGGATTCAACAACTTCGAAAAATCTGTCACTTTAAAACCTTCCTGCCGCGATAAACAACAAACGCAGCAAATAAAATAGAAATCGTCACGCCACATAAAATAGATGGCACCAACCCAAGTCCCCCTGGAACAATTCCAACTGGATGGCCTTCCGTACCAGGAGTCCATAAAATGAAAGTCGTCACAACAGCTGTCATAAACATGCCTGGCAATAAAGTCACGAGTACTTTAAACCTTGCATTTAAGGACAAAAGCCAAGCCGAAGCTGTCATTAAAGCCGTCGCTGAAAGAAGCTGATTGCCCCATGCAAAATAGTTCCAAAGTTTTTTGAAAGATCCATCCGCACCGTTTGACCACATAAGAAGCACCACTACCGCACCTATTAATGGCAATGACGTAAAAATTCTTTTTCGAATAGGAACTTGATCAATATCAAACATCTCGCCGATACTCAAACGGGCACTTCTTAACGCTGTATCTCCACTAGTAATTGCTAAGACAATTATTGCTAATATAGTTACAACACCCATCCAAGAACCTAAAAAGCGATTAGTAATTACGCCCAAAACAACCGGACCCGATTGCGTGATAGCGTTTGGCTCTAGATTATATATTGCAAGCGCCGCTTGTGCCCATATCATCGCTATAACACCCTCTGCAACCATCATACCAAAAAAGGTTAATTTCGCCTCTTTTTCAGCAATCATCGTGCGAGCAACAATTGGGCTTTGAGTTGCATGAAAGCCAGAGATAATTCCACAAGCGATTGTCACAAATAAACATGGAAAAATTGGATTTTTTTCTTTGAAAGGCGAAAACGCCTGGCAATCATTAAAAATCGTTGCATCCTTAAAACCAAATACCAAAAGCGAAACAAACATCGCTAGTGAGCCAAGAATCAATAGCGCTCCAAAAAGAGGATAAACACGACCAATAATTTTATCTACTGGAAAAAGCGTTGCAGCTATATAATAAATAAAAATACATATCGCCACGCACCAAAAAAGATTTTGATTGCTAAAAATTGAATCACTAACAAGTTTTGCTGGAACATTTATAAATACTGCTACAACTAGCAAAAGCAAAATCAACATCGCCCAAGAAAAAACTGATGCATAAGTTTTTCCTAGATACTTCTCTACAATTTTAGGCAAGTTTGCACCGTTCATTCTAAGCGACATCATACCTGCGGCATAGTCATGAACAGCGCCCATCAAAATACACCCAATTGGTATCAACAAAAGAGCGATTTTACCAAACTTTATCCCAAGAATTACGCCAATTACTGGACCAATACCAGCAATATTAAGTAATTGTATAAGCATATTTTTCCAAAGCGGCAATGGCAAAAGATCAACGCCGTCTGGATTGGCAACACACGGCGTCTTTCTATCATCGGGGCGTAGTATTTTCTCTACAAACGCCCCATAGACAAAATATCCTATTATTAAAAGCGCTATGCCGCCAAGGAAATATAACATCACTACTCCCTTTTTATCTCATCCTAGCTGCTCTTTTGGCTTCGCGTTCCTTAACTTTTTTATCCTTGTCAATAATCTTCTGCATTTTTGGTGTTATCTCAACAGGATATTTACCAGACTTTAAAAGGCTAGAAAATTGATTCACAAGTTCTTCTAAAGGAGTTGTACCACCAGGATCTAAGGATATAAAGCCTAAAAGTTTACCTACAGGCGTAAGAACTGCTACAATAGGAAAATGAGATTCTTTGAGGCTGTGAGTTTTCCCGTCAAGTGCCATACCAAGCAAAACTTGGTAGTCTTGACGCATCTCTTCTAGCATTGGAAGAATTTTAACCTCTCTTATAGGATCGTTACGGCGAGGCTTTTGAACTCGTGAAGGCACATTAAATGAACAAAACACAGCATTTGGCAAAAACAATTCTTTCTTAAGTTCTGGACGTGAAAAATATGAATTTTTCAGTTTGTTTGAATTTTTACTACCAGCTAGAGTAATAAGCGCAACAACTGGGCATTCCCAAAGTTTTGCAACTTCTCTAACTTCCTGAACAGAATTATATTCCAGTTTCTTTTTGGGACGCTTAACCTTTTTCTCAACAACAGGTTTTTCTGGCGCGTCTTTAGCCTCGTCGGCTGCGAACGTTGAGAATGCGCATGTTAGCGCAGTTACAGTAGCTACAAGTATTTTTTTCATTTTTTTACCTTTTTAATTCTCTTTAATTATATCATTTTAACCTTGAAGATGATAGTATAGAGGTAAAATATCAACCGGGAAAAGATTGTGAACCTTACCTCTGAGACTAGGCTCTATCTGTTTTGGACAAGTCGTCATTAATATAGGCACCCCCATAAGCTTTGAAACTTTCTCAGCATACGAAAGAGAAGAAATAACGACATCAGCATCTGTTTTTGGACCTAAATTTGTGTTGTTTGCTAGAGCCGTAATCTTTAGAGAAGAGGCTTGTTCAATTTCTCTTAACGCTTCAAGAGTATCTTCTGGCGTGGAAGTTAATGGCCTAGAGGCATTAATAACACCTACCATTTCATAGTTATCTTCTTTTTTTAAATCCTCTACATATCTGCCTAGTGCTAAAGCGCCGCGGTCGTCACCACCTACATCAACTACAACGCTTAACTCACGATCAGCAAAAAGCGAATAGGCCTTAGCTGGCATCGCAGGAAAATCCACATTTGAATTTGCATATTCAGAAACAACAAGTTCAATACCCTCACTTGCAAGTCGCTCTGCAAAATCCTTAGTACGAAAATACGGATTAACTATATCTAAATCCGCTATGGCAACTGGGCAAGTACATCTAGCTTTTAGCTCTCTAGCATAATTTAGAGCCAAGTTAGTTTTACCGCTACCATAATGGCCAGCAAAAAGCGTAACTCTCTTTTTCACGCCTTTGCCATCCTTTCAACAATATCCGCTACTCGCTCTGCCGCATCCAGAACAGAGAGCTTTTTAATATTTTCTGACATGCTCTTACGACGCTCTTCATTATCATAAATCGAAAGAAGATAACGCTCTAGTTGAAGCGGAGAAAGATTTTGCTGAAACGCTTCATCAGCCCCCCTTGCCGCTACAAAAGCCTCGGCATTAAAATGCTGGTGGTTACGCACTGCAGAAGGCAATGGAATAAACAGCGCACTTTTTCCACAAAGCGCCAACTCAAAGCAAGTAGACGCACCAGCTCTAGCTATAACAAAATCGGCAGAAGCCATAGCATCTTCCATACGATCTTCAAAAGCCTTAATCCGCCCTTCAATACCATTCGTAGCATATGTCATTATCACGCGGCTTTCGTCTGCTGAACCTGTTTGATGAATAACATATATTGGTCTTGATTGCTCACGCTCCTTAAGTTTCCTAGCTAAACGAACTATCGCCTCTGAAGCTAATTCATTTACTGCGTGAGCACCTTGAGAGCCGCCAGTGACAAATATAACGAATGCATTTTCTGGTATTGAATCAAATCTAACACCCTTGTTTATATTGGAGCGCACAGGCAGCCCCGTATGAAAACATTCTCTGCCTTGTAGATATTTTTGTGTTGATTCAAAACTGATAGCAACTGCACGAGCCAATCTAGAAAGAAATTCCACTGCCCTACCTGGCACGGTATTAGCCTCATGAAGAACTACTGGCACACCACGACTTCTCGCAGCGATAACTGGAGTGAGCGAGGAATACGACCCCATCGCAAGCAAAACATCACAACGCTCTTTTTTTAGGCGGCTTAAGCACCTAAAGTAAGAGTTGATAATATGTAGGAAATTAGATAATCGCAATTGTCTAGCACCTGTTGAAAAAATATTACCTGTCCAACTTTTCATAACGCTAGACTCAATATCACGGCCAGAATCCCATACAGTGACTTCATGACCTCTTTGACGAAGAACCTCTGCAACCGCCAAACCAGGGAACGCATGCCCCCCTGTGCCGCCACATGCTACAACTACTTTCAAATCACCAGTCCCTTTCATTAGGAGGAAGCTTCTGCTTCCTCATTCGAGATTTCTTTTCTTCTTCATGTTCATCAGTTCTCTCTTGAGCCTTCTTTAAGATAGACTCCACCTCTTGAGAAACTTGATTATCATCAGATGATTCTTTTTCCCTGGAGTCCTCTTGTTCCTTCTCTTGAGGCTCTTGGTTTGGATTTGGCTGTGGATTCTTGTTATCATCGCCCTTAGAAGAATCGTCTTTATTTTCATTTTGTGGCTGTTGACTAGAGCTACTTGAGTTATTGTTTTTTGGCATCAACTCGCGGATTTTCTCGATAATATCAAGAGCCTTCTGCATTTCCGGCGGCAATGGAGAATCTACACATTCAAGCTGAATTTTTTCAAGTCTATGCGCTAAATCTGAAATAGCTGCTTGTGTCTCTGCAGTAAATGGGGGTTTGTTTGTATCTGCTAGAGCTTGCTGTTCGTAAGCTCGCGCCCACGCTGGAAACTTCGCTCTAAAAGAACGAGTAAAGTCAAGCGATTCGCGTTGCCAATCTCGATCATTAATTTTCTTAATATTCATAAATGCATTTGATTGGCAGATAGCATCTTCTTCTAATGCCAATGGTGGCATAGCGAGAATTTTTAAAAAGCTAGACGCTTCTTCTTCCACCTTTGCCATAGCAGTATAAGAGTCTTTATTAAGATCTGAGAATAAACGAGCAGCTTCAAGAGTAGATTTTTCTGCCTCATCTATCTTAGCAATCATACTGGCAGCTTGTTCTTCATTGGTTACTGCTTGTAAAAGTTGGGCACGAACAGGTGGCCATACAAGCGAAAGATTTTCTGCCTCTTGTGAAAGTTCATCCCCAAGACGAACAGCTTCATTAGCTGGCTTATCTAGAAATGTAAGAGTCTCTTCAAAGAGTCTTCTAGACTTTGTTTGAGCAGATTTTATAAGTTCATCTGCCGGTTTGTCTTTAGCCGCTTCAACAGCGTCTTTAATTCTCTTTTCGCGTCGAATAGAGGCAATGCCATCTACTGCTCTAGCGAAATTTCTATTTGTCCGCTCATCATTTGGTTTTAACCTAAGAGCAATAGCCGCAGCCTCTAAAGATTCTTCTCTTTGATTATTTTCAAATTCAATTTTAGCAACCAACTCTGCTGCTCTTGCACCATAACGCTTAGACAAAACGAGCGACTTTAAAATTGGCAATGCATTGGTAATGTCGTTAGATAAATATAAGCTCACCCCCTCATTCCATATCTGAGTTTCTGGGCGAACCTTTTTACCATCGTTAGCAAAAACGCCGAACGAAAGCATTACAAAAAATACTATAAATAATCGCCTCATAAAGCATTAAAAATATCTATAGGCTCTGACATATGGCCTTTTCCAGTTGTACCACAAGCTAACGAACCATCAACAGGACCGACAATCTTAACTCCACGCTCTTTAAGAACTGCAATATTTTCTTTTGTCGCAGCATTATCCCACATGCCATCATTCATTGCTGGAGCAACAATTATAGGCGCCTTTGTAGCAAGTAAAGCTGAGGTTACGGCATTATCTGCAATACCGCAACGCATTTTAGCTATGGTATTAGCTGTTGCTGGCGCAACAACTACTGCATCTGCCCAAAGAGCTAACGAGACATGCCCTACCTCCCAACGACAAGGGTCATCAAAGTCATCAACTACAACTAAATTCTTACTAAGCGTTCTAAATGTAAGCGGCGAGACAAACTTTGTCGCAGCGGCAGTCATCAAAACCTTTACCTCGTCGTTTGCTCTAACAAAGAGTCGAACTAGTTCTGCCGCTTTATAAGCAGCTATTGAACCTGTGACACATAAAAGGATTTTACGATTCATGATGATACCTCTGAAACTTTAAGCCTAAGTTTTATTGGTAAATGTAGCAACAAAGGTCTAACTAATCTAAACAAGCGCTTGGAAGTGACGATTAACTCCCCAGGCACAAACCCATTTCTTGTTATATTAAATAATATCCGCTGAGGTGTTTGTTGCCAGAGATCTTTCAATGTCGTCCCAGGAGTAAGACTAGTTCTTTCTTCAATTCTAGCACCCGTAACTTCATCTGTTAGAGTTAGTTTATATACCAAACGAGGACGCGCTTCATTTGTCATAACACCAGCAACAATATCAAAATCTGCAATAAGCCTTGACTCATGCTTCATCGGCAAATCCTTCGCCTTATCAAGCATCTCCTTCGCAAAAGCGACCTCTTCCTTTATAGGAACCGGCTCTGGAATAACTAATGGCGCATCTATCCATTGCCCATCTTCAACCTCAACGCGCGTAAATACAGATTTTTCTTGAGAGTACTTAAAGGCAAAATCAGGTTCAGACTCTACTCTAAGCATCATCCCATACATCTGCCATAGGATTTTTTTCGCTATCGTGACATCGTGCTCTAGAACTACTTCAGAAGGAACATAACCAGGTTCATGTATAAAAACTCTAGGAGCCGAACCGTCTGTGCATACCACTAACTCAAAGTGACTCATCTCCATCGGCGTCAAGTAGTAACCAATTGACTCATCAACTCTAAACCTGATAAAATCTTGAAAGGTCTGCCAGCCTTTAAACATAGCAAAGCGCCACTTAACAGTTTCAGGCTTATTTACTCTAACTACAACGCAAAAATACGGCACGGCTATCCCACGTGGTTTGACTGCCCAATTGTACTTTGACATAACATCCCACATACCGAGGGCATCAAGCTTAGCCGCAAGATCTTTCAATTCTTTAGCAGCTTTCATACTAGATTCTCCAGACCTATTTCATTAACAGAAGAAATAAACTCTTCTTTTAGCATTTGTTCTTTACAAGTATCGCCACGCTCATATACTTGTTTTCCATTTACAAATGTCATCTGAACATCTGATGAATGAGCTGAATAAACTGTCAAAAGCGCTGCATCTAATACTGGTGAAAGGTGTAGCGACTTTAAATCAAGAACTGCTAAGTCGGCCAAATAGCCTACTTCTATTTTGCCTGTATCGTGACGACCAAGAGCTTTAGCGCCATTTTCAGTAGCCATTTCAATGATATCCCACGCCGAAAGCGCCGCGGGATTACCAGTTGTGCCAGAGGCTAAAAGAGCAGCTAGACGCATCTCTTCAAACATATCCAAATCATCATTAGACGCACAGCCGTCAGTACCGATAGCAATATTTACGCCTAACTCTTTTGCTCTAACTATTCGCGCTATGCCACTGCCTAATTTTAAATTGCTTGATGGATTATGAACGAGGGTTACGCCCTTTTGACGCATAATCTCAAAATCTTCATCTGTGCAATGCACACAATGAGCAGCATAACCACCATACTCAAAAAGCCCACAATCTGCCAAAAAAGCCGTTGGCGTTTTAGAATGTCTTTGAAGACACTTCTCGTGCTCATCGGCTGTCTCACTTACGTGAACATGAACTGGACGCTTAAATTTTACGTTGGCTTGAGCTAAAGCCTTACAGAATTTCTCATCTGTAAGATACTCAGAATGGACGCAAATATCACGTTTTATTAATTGCCCTTCTTTGTCTGCTAACGATGACGAAGAAACAAAATCAACACACTCATCTAATCGACCAGGAACAAAAGAAAGCCCAACGCGACAAGTATTAGCCTTAATACCAGCCCATACAAAGGCCTCTTCTCCTTCTGCTGGAAAATCGTACATATCTGCTACAGTTGTTGTGCCAGAGGCAAGCATCTCAAGCGCACCCCACGCTGCACCTGCGCGAATATGCTTAGGTTTCATCCTGGCTTCTACTGGAAAGATCGCCTCTTTAAGCCAGTTTTCTAACCTTAACCCACCACCTAAACCGCGCACAAGCGTCATAGCGGTATGCCCATGGCAATTAACAAGCCCAGGAGCAACGAGAAACTCGGGTTTGACAGAATCGTCAAACTCGAGTTTTGATATGTGGCGACCTTCTATTTCTAAAGAACCCTTGCCGGTGCGCCTGCCCGGCAGAAGCATCAGACAATTATCGAGCCTACGGGGCATTTAATTTGAAGCTATAAAATCTTTACCGGCTTGAACAGCCTTGAGATTAAGTTCAAGAAGATCTGCTTTGCGCGCAGAAATCGTATGCTTAAGAGCTTCAAGCACCGTTTCGAATTTTACGCAGCCAAGCTTAGCAACGATAGCTCCTAGAAGTATCATGTTAGCTAAAGACGGGGCATTCATCTCTTTAGCCATTTTCGTAGCAGGTATATACACTGCAGTCACATCACTGCGAGTTACCTTACGAGGAACTAAAGAAGAATCTATAAACACCGTCCCGCCCGAAGCAAGTGCTGGTTCGAATTTATCTAGAGATGGCTCATTCATCACCATGAGCACATTAGGGCTAGCAATAATAGGCGAACCAACAGGGTCATCAGAAACGATAACAGAGCAGTTGCATGTGCCGCCGCGCATTTCTGGACCATACGACGGCAACCAAGAAAGTTCCTTGCCCTCAATAAGGGCTGCATGAGCAAGAACCTTGCCACTAAACAAAAGCCCTTGTCCGCCAAAACCTGCCATAATTGTTTCGTATGTCATTACTTGGCCTCCGCAAATTTATCTCTAAAACAACCAAGCGGATATTGAGGGATCATCTTCTCTTCTACCCATTGGCAAGCCTTCTGAGGAGTAAGCCCCCAGTTTGTCGGGCAAGTAGAAACAACTTCCACTAACGAAAAGCCCTTGCCCTCAACCTGAGTTTTAAATGCTTTAAGAACTGCCTTCTTCGCCCTGCGGACATTAGCAACATTATTAACAGCGACTCTTTCAATATACGCTGGAGCATCTAATGTTGCAAGAAGTTCAGAAATACGAATCGGCAAGCCCTGAGTAGCTGCATCACGCCCATAAGGCGAAGTTTGCGTAACTTGACCAACAAGCGAGGTTGGGGCCATCTGACCGCCCGTCATACCGTAAATAGCATTATTAATAAATATGACTGTAATATTTTCGCCGCGGCAAGCACAGGAGACTGTCTCGCAAAGACCAATTGACGCTAAGTCACCATCGCCTTGATAAGTAAATACGACATTATTAGGAAGCGAGCGCTTAACACCTGTAGCAACTGCCGGCGCACGACCGTGAGCTGCTTCTATCATGTCGCATGCAAAATAATCATACGCCATCACCGAACAACCTACTGGCGCAATGCCGATTGTTTTACCCTCAATACCAAGCTCATCTATCGCCTCTGCTACTAACCTATGCACTATACCGTGAGTGCAACCAGGGCAGTAGTGAAGCGGCGCATCCGTCAACGACTTTGGTTTTTCAAAAACTGTCGCCATTTTTCTTCTCCCTGAAAATTCTTATTTTAAATTCATTATCGCGGCAGTTACTTGATCTGCCGATGGTATCATGCCACCAACACGGTTGCAAGTAGAAATCGGTTTAGAGCAACGAATAGCAAGCTCTACATCTTCTTTCATCTGCCCCATATTTAACTCGACAGTTAAAAATGCTTTCACCTTTTCTGCAGCCTTAGCAAACGCCTTTGCAGGAAACGGATAAAGCGTAATCGGGCGAATCATACCAACCTTAACACCGCGCTTACGAGCTTCAAGAATGGCATTTTTAGAAACGCGGGCAGTTATACCACAGGAAACGACACAAAATTCTGCATCATCCATCATATATTCTTCCCAGCGGCATTCCTCTGCTTCAAGACGTGCGTAACGCTCAAAGCGCTCAATATTCGTCTTTTCTAACTCATCTGGCTTAAGATAGAGCGAATTTACGATATTATGCGGACGCTTCATTTCTGTACCACAAGTTGCCCAGGGTTTATTCTTGCGAGCATCTTCTGGAGAAATCTCTTCTTCTGGCAATTCAACTGGCTCCATCATCTGACCCATTGTGCCATCAGCTAAAAGCATAGCTGGCATGCGATATTTTTCTGACAAATCAAAAGCCAAACGCGTCATATCTGCCATTTCCTGAACAGAAGCAGGAGCAAGCACTATCACATGAAAGTCGCCATGGCCAGGGCCACGCGTCATAAAGAAATAATCTGACTGAGAAGGCTGAATACCGCCAAGGCCAGGACCGCCGCGCTGAATATTAACTATCAACGCAGGCAAATCTGCACCTGCAAGATAAGAAATGCCCTCTGCCTTAAGAGAAATACCAGGCGAAGAGGAAGAAGTCATGGCTCTATAGCCAGTAGAGGCGCAGCCATAAACCATATTAATTGCAGCTATTTCACTTTCTGCCTGAAGGAATGTGCCGCCAATTTTAGGCATCCTCTTAGCCATATATGCAGCTATTTCTGTTTGAGGAGTGATAGGATAACCAAAATAATGCCTACAACCAGCGCGTATTGCAGCTTCTGCAATAGCCTCGTTGCCTTTCATAAGAACTTTTTGAGCCATAAACTACCTTTCAACAGTGATTACGCAATCAGGGCACATAATAGCACACGAAGTGCACCCTATGCATTCATCAGGTTTAGTCAATTCTACGGGCGCATGTCCCTTTTTGTTGAGTTTAGTTACAGAAATTGAAAGAATCTTTTTAGGGCATGCAGACACACAAAGTCCGCATCCCTTGCAAATATCTTCCTTAAACGTCAATTTCGCCATTTTTCTCTCCTTGATTGGGCATATATTATATCAAAAAATCGCACAGATTTGGGGAAATTGTATAAATACCATAACAAGATTTCCTTTGCCAAAGTAAATGCGACTATGGTATTAGTTCTGGCACAACTAGTTTTGACAGGATTTACAGGATTGGCAGGATTCTTAACGCAGCATAAATCTTCTTAATCTTGTTAATCCTGTCTATAAATATCCCTCTACTAAAAATGAGAATTATATGCGGAAAAATCTTAAAGTAAAAAACTTCGCGAACTTCGCGTGAGTTTAAAGAAACTGGTATTGATAATTGGCATTGGCAACACTGGCAACATTGGCAACATTTTTTAGATGTCTCACCCGAACTTTTTCTCCGCAAATCGGCTCTGAATTCAGAGGCGATTTAGCGAGAACAGCGTAGTATTGCAAATTAATTCATCAAACTATTTTAAGTCTAGCCTTACGCATTAGTTAATTATCGAACATTAATGACTAAACCTATACGATTCCATACAATATCACCTGTCACACCTGTGTTAGCATTCGTCTCTCTCGTGACTAGATTTGCAAATGGTGCAGCCCATCCAGCACCATTTTTATGAATTGAACTAAAAACCTTTAATATCTTATCTGAAGTATTAAAATTAACATTTGAATTAGCTAAATCTAAATCAAAAGCACGGGCATTACTTAACAACTTAACTCGCCCACCCTTTCTAAGAATTATTGTGCCATACTTAATGCTATCAGTTTCTTTTTTCAATTCTACATACCAGCTCTCTTTCATTGCTAAATTGGCATTATCAACAATTAAAGTAGAATCTTTCCAATCTGGACCTTTTTGAAAATAAATTGTACCAGCAGGACCTACACCTCTCTCAGAATATGCCGCTGTGCCAGCATTAGCCGTAATCGAACCAGCCCAGTTTATTAACCCATCGACGCTTGCTACACAAACAGAGACTCGGCCACCAGAGCCAGAACCTCCACTTGATGCGTTGCCACCATTAGCCGATATTGTCCCACTACCTAAAATTCTATCCGCTGCTAAATAGACGCTACCACCAGATCCTGACGCATAACCATTTACATTAGCTCCATTAGCTGAAATTTTTCCATTAACAAGAAGCTTACCTGAAGCATTTATGCGAACAACTCCACCTCCAGCACCATTATATGACCCTGAACCCCAATGCACTGGAGCAGTAACTGAACCATAAATTGCCGCGGAATTAGCAACAAATCTTCCGCCATGCGATGCACTTGCTGTCTTTTGATTAGATGAGACACCACCAGAATATCCTGGGCCATTTCGTGGCGCATATCCATTACCTATCGCATTGACTTCTGCTTCATCATCAATCTCTACATCACCACCTACATTAAAAGAGACTCTTTTTAGAGTGGCATGTGATACACAAGCACCATCAAAGAGATGAACTACACCACTAAATTCATTAACACTGTCATGAGCAAAAACCACCTTGCCTTGCGAATTAGGGAATGGAGAACTGACAAATAAACTATGTGCTAAAATTGGAGCAGAAACATTTACTACCGCTTGTTCTACTCCCTTCGCTGAAATAAGAATCCTAGCATTAGATCCTGGCACTTCGCCACTATCCCAATTGGAAGACACAGCATAATCACCTGAACCGCCTATCCAACGTGCATTAACAAAACCCGAATCAAACTTCCAGCCCACATTTCTAAGCGCATCTACCGAAGCATCTGCAATAATCTCCACACCATCTTGCACGTCTGAATCTGACACTATAACACCAGAAACAAATTGTTCTCCGTTATTACTAAGTTTCCATAAACTACCTGGCTGAGAACTTTTAAGTATCAAGGCTTGAGAACCATCCGTCTTGCGCCCTAGCAGATAGAGATTTGTCACCGCCACAGTCTCTCCAGGAGCAAATGACATAGTCAGGTTGTTTGAGTTTTCAGCATAAAAGCAATTTGCAAAAAATCCATCTTCAAAAACTACAGAACCAGAAGATTTCTCAACTGCTATTGTAGCAAAAGTCTGTTTATTAAAATTGATATTTTGTGTTCCTTCTCCTTGAAGCGTAAAGATCGACTGACCTGCTTCAAATGTGCCGCCAGTAAAATCAACATCTTTCGTACAAACTATCCTCTCCGAACCTAGTGCTCGTAGTCCCCCTGCAACTGAAAATTTATTGGTGATTGTTATTTTAGAATCATTATCAAGCGTTAACATAGCACCTTCTTCAATTGTAAGGCTATTTATTACTTCTACATCAGCTGATATTTTTGGCATATTAAGTATCTGCCCTCCCTCCCCTGCGAAAGGGATCACAACTTTATCAGTGCTTTCAATTGGGCGTGATGGATTCCAATTTGCTATAGAAAGCCACTTGTCACTCTCTGCGCCCGTCCAGACTATCGTCTCGCCCGGCATAACTAACGAAAGAAACGCCCAATTCACATTCCCACCTATATCCTCGGTCAAAAATGCACTTACTAATCTTCCTTTACTAGCATCTGAATTTTTTACATTTGCACACATAATATCAACCTTAGCTGTAATACCAAGTTTTACATACCAAGTTGCGTCTTGATTTTTTGGAAAGAGATTTACTTTGTTAGTTTCATCACCGCGCAAAACAAGCTTTCCTTCTTCTTTTATTGTAAGTACATCACTAGCATTATTTCCAAATAAAAGTGTCTTGCCTGGCTGCTCGCAAACCAAAGTTCCGTATGTCCCATTACCCTCAATAATTGAAGTCTCATTACCGCTTAATCGCACAATCCCTTCTTCCCAAACAGTTCTACCGCCAGTAGTATTAATATCTTTATAAATTTGAACTTCCTGATCCTTTGCAATATGCACTCCCCCATTCATTCTTACTATCAATGTGCCGATGCTTGCGCTATCAGTACTACTTTTTAATTCTACATAATTTAACTCTCTCATTCCGTAATTGTTGTTATCTATAATCGTTATAGAATTCTCTATTCTCTCTCCATTTTGAAGAAAAACAGTACCTGCAGAACCTATCCCTCTTTCATTCTTGCCACCAGAACCAGCATATGCTGTCGTAGTACCTGCCCAATTAGAAAATCCGTATTCGTCTCTTAAGCGAATAGCTACTCGCCCACCACTACCAGTTCCTCCATTGGGCGCCTTGCCGCCATTAGCAGAAATAATCCCACTACCTAATATGCAATTGGCTGTCAAATAAATACTTCCACCCGCTCCCGACGCATAACCATTTACATCAGCTCCATTGGCCGAAATCGTTCCGTTTACAAGAAGTTTACCTGAAGCATTAATGCGCACAACTCCCCCGCCAGCGCCATTATACGACCCAGAGCCCCATTGCATAGGAGCGATAAGAGAGCCATATGTCGCAGCGGAGTTCGTAGCAAATCTTCCGCCATGCGATGCACTTGCTGTCTTTTGATTAGATGAGACACCACCAGAATATCCTGGACCATTTCTTGACGAATACCCTAAGCCGTTTACATTTATTTGAGCATCATCTTCTATAGTAACATCGCCGCCAACTTCAAGCGAGACATAATTAAGTGCTGTGTGATTAAGTTTACTCCCCGAAACAATCTCAGCATCACCTAAAATTTTATTAACTTCTTTATGCTTAAAAGTAATCGTTGCGCCCCCTGTTCCTTCTCCTCCGCCAATCGTTAAGGAACGAATTGAAAAAGCACTATTTACATTTATCGTGTATGCTGTTGTTGCTGAATTAGGAATAACAACGTCATCATCTTCACTAGGTGCGGCCAACGCTTTGGAACCATCTGATAATTTCCAATTTTCAGCCGTCTCAAAATTTCCACCTATAAGCGAACCATTTGCATCTGTTAATGACCATGTGTAGGTATCAGCAAAAACTGGAAAAGCAAAAAAAATTAAACCACCAACAAAAGCAGCCACAAATAATTTAATAGCCATAACAAACCCTTTCCTATTGTTAGAAGTATTTTAGCAATTACCCCCCCCCCTGTCAATAAAAATAAATAAAAATGCGCCAAATAAGAAATTTACAAAAATACGCACTATTCACCCTTACCGCATTTTCAGTCATTTTTTTGATATAATACAAGCACTATGAAAAAGATAATCCTCCAATTATTTCGTTCTCTTGTCACAATTGTCATTGTGAGCATTATGGCTATAATGATTTTCTCATTACGCTCTAAGCTTGATAATGCCATAGCTGTCGCAAGAGAAGCCAACTCTCAATTAGCATTAGCAAACGCTGAACTTGAGGAACTTAAAAACGCACAAGACAAAGGTGTATATGTGCTTTGTCGTTTCGATTTAAAAGACGACACTGATATAAACGACTATGTCACAAAGACACTTTCTGTTGTTCCTCTAGTGCGTGCCGAAAACGGCTGTCGTTTCTATACTCTCCTAAAAGATGTTAAATCTGATTGGGATAAGCCCATGCGTTTTGGAGAGCGCACCTATTGGATGGTTGAGAAATGGGATTCTATTGAAGCCCTTAAAGCACATATTGACGCGCCACACATGAAAGCCTTCGGCCCTACTGTTCGCGATATGCGCAAAAACGCAACATTCCATGTGCTAGAACCAGTAGTAAAATAAGTTAAAATCTAGATACAAAGAACCCTGCCTTAAAATTTCGGCAGGGTTCTTTTTAATTTAATTAACCATTAACCACAATAGAAAAACGCTTTTACCATCTCTGCTAATTTATTTTTATCCTTAAGAAGTTTTGCCCTAAGCGTGCGATCCTCAAACAAACGTAATTCTGCTATGATACCATCAATCATTGACTTTGAAAAAACGCCCTTCTTTTCATAAAAATCGCGTTGTTCTTCAAGCAAATCAGCAGACGCTGCGCAACTATCAGGCAACGTATCTAGACTTGAGAGAAGTTTGGAATTCTCTTTTTTGTGAATATTTACATTAACATATGTCGACTCTGCAAGCTTTAGAGCATCTTTCATCTCAAAACCTGTGCGACATGCTACTGCTAGCGCAGCCATAAGCAGATAAACATTGGCTGATGCATCTGGCGAACGCATCTCAACAGTTTGCTTTTGACGAGTATCTATAAGAGTTGATTTCTCAGATGGATTTGCTGCCTTACACATATCTGCCTTTGCAGACCAACCTAGCGGAACCCTAACTAGTACGGAACGATTGCGATCGCCCCAACATACATTTGTAGGAGCCTCTTGATGAGGAACTAATCTTAAATAACTTATAGGATTGCGATTGCCAAACGAAGTTATAGATGGTGCTAATTTCATCATACCTGCAATAGCACGTTTAGCAGTGTCGCTTATCTTTCCTGCTTTAAGCATTTGGTTTACACCGTTCTTCATTATACGCATATGAACATGAAGACCAGAGCCAGCCTTACCGACAGTAATTTTTGGCGAAAATGTTACATCATAACCATATTTCGCACCAAGGTTGCGGATTATCCATTTCGCAACTGTGAGCTGATTTGCGGCATCAACGGCGGCACATGGCAAGAACTCAACTTCATTCTGCTCATAAACTAAACCATTTTCGGTAAAATTACCAACTTCAGAATGCCCATATTTTATCGCGCCACCTGCCTGCGCGATAGCGAGCATGCACTTTTGACGAAATTCTCCAAACTTTGCAAAAGGAGCGCTTTCATGATATCCGCGCTGATCAACTGCTGCAAAAGCTCCAGAGTCGCGAGCAATAACATAATACTCTAACTCGCCCATCGCTTCAAAATCCATACCTGTCTGAGCATGGAAAGCGTCACAAGCTTTTTTCAATGTATATTCAGGCGATGATTCAAGGGGTTTGCCATCTTTGTTAAAAAACGAGCAGAGAAAGCATATCGTTGGCAGTTCCGCAAAGGGATCAACAAATGCTGTTGAATAGCGAGGAACTACATACAAGTCTGAAGAACTCGCCTCAATATAAGAAAAAAGAGACGAGCCATCGACGCGCTCACCACACGATAGAATTTCGTCTAAGTATGATTCATTTGAAATAATAAAATTAAGCGTTTTAAGCCGCCCGTCACCTGCTGGATACATAAAATTCACGTGACGGATACCTTGTTTAGAAATAAACCGTTTAATATCGGCTTTAGTAAACAAACATCTAGATTTTTTTATTTCAGCCTCAATATCAACAGAATTCAATTTAATGGTATCCATATATATCTCCTTGTGGATTTTTTAATAGTATATCATATATTTACCTCAAAATCACAACTCCTCTTATTTTAGAAATGATATAATACGCATAATGTGATGGATATAATTATGAACGAAACTAAAAATAAAACTGAATGCCAAACTAAAACAGGGCTCATTCTTGAGGGCGGTGCGCTTAGAGGCCTATTTACCGCAGGCATCCTTGATGTTTTTATGGAGAAGAACATTACATTTGACGGTTTAATTGGCGTTTCAGCAGGTGCTTGCTTTGGTTGTAACTTTAAAAGCAGACAACTCGGTAGAGTCATTAGATACAATAAACGCTTCGCAAAAGATCCTCGCTACTGTTCTTGGAAATCTCTTTTAACAACTGGCGATTTGTTTGGTGCAAACTTTTGCTATCGCACATTGCCAAAAGAGCTTGATATTTTTGACACGGAAGCTTTTGAAAATAATCCTATGGAATTTCATATCGCTGCTACCGATGCCAACACAGGGAAAAGTGTGTATAAAAAATTAACTAAGGCTGATGACACAACTTTAGACTGGATACGCGCGTCAGCATCAATGCCATTAGTATCACGAGCAGTTGAAATTGATGGTAATCATTATTTAGATGGTGGCCTTTCAGATGGCATACCAATCAAGTATTTCGAATCTTTAGGATTTAACAAAAATATCGTTATAACAACACGCCCAAGAGGATATAGAAAATTTCCAAGAAAAAGTTTAAGCTTCCTTAAACCCTTATTTCGAAAATATCCCAAGGTTTTTACCGCACTTAAAACTCGCCATACGTGGTACAACGAAACACTCCAATACATAGATAAAAAAGTAGCAGAGGGCAATACTATATCAATCGCTCCCAAAGAACCACTCGAAATTTCTCGGGTCTGCCACGATCCAGACGTTATGCAACGCGTGTATGAATTAGGCAGAGCTACCGCTATTGAAAATTTCTTTAGCTCAACCGAGCAAGAAGAGAAATTACGGCAGTTTCTGTCTTAAGTATACGAGGACCTAGAGAACAAAGCGAAAACGCATTCTCTTTTAGAAGTTCTACCTCTGACTCTGTCCACCCACCTTCTGGCCCTACTGCTAAAAGAAGCCTATCAGCAGTAGACGATTGATGAGCAAGCTGAGCTTCCTTCGTAGGATGCGCTACTATTTTATTAGTCGTAGGGAACATACTTGAAAGTTCTTCTTGAATAAACTTACGAAAATTACGCCTAACTATAAGTTCTGGCATTATAGTTGTTCCTGCCTGCATAAGCCCATCTACAAACAAAGGTGTATATTGCTCCTTCTTTAAAAGTGTCGCACCCCAAAAATCTTTTTCAACCTTATTAGCGCCTACTAAAACTATTCGGCCAACACCTAACGTTGCAAGTTGTGGCAGCAAACGCTTCATAACTCTTGGCCTAGGAGGAGCTAATATCAAATCAGCCCATGGGCGCAAACTTTCCTCATTATGATTAACACGAATAGAAACTTGACTGCGTGCTTTGTCTAGATTTATTATCTCGCTAGTCCCCAAAAGTCCATTGATCTCACCTGTTTTTAAAACTTGCCCCTCTTCACCATGTAATACTCTTATAATATGTTCGGCTCTTGCGTCACCAATAGTAACGACGCCGTCATGGATTTCATCGGTGGAAAAAAGTATTCTATTCATTTGCTTAAAAGAGCGTCCATATAATGAGACCAATCTTCTGGAGTAATATCGTGCTTGCCTTGTCTAACATGATATCTAACTTCATGACCAAAACCATTAAGGCCTAATTTTTCCCATGCTTGAGAAGCCAACACGGCCGTCTCGCGCTCTGCTTTAGGCCCTGCCCAATGATCTAATGAGCCAGAACCAATTGAAAGTTTCCGCGGTGCAATAAGAGAGGCTAGATTATGTTGGTCATACTTCATGCTATGCCCATCATCTCCCGTAAAATGCATATAAAGCGGAGAAAACCAATGCGGGAAATTCCTACAAATATCCTCTATTGATTCAGAAAATGGCAATATCATCCTGTTAAGTTTTGCGCCTGAAGTGCCAGAGTTATTAACACAAGCTAAAAGAAAACGCTTATCAGTCACTCCTGCCCAGAGTGCAGTTTTACCGAGCCTAGAATGACCAACAACACCAATACGTGAAGTGTCGATATTACTTTGAGTTTCTAACCAATCAACGCAACGGCTCGCAGCCCACGCCCATGCGCTTAGCGCACCCCAGTCTGTATCTTTACGTTTCTTTGGGCCAAATGCTTTAAACACTCCTGTATTAAAGCATTTTTTAGGGTCATCTTCCGCTACATCGCTATAAACAAAACCTACTGTTGCAAAACCGCGCGATGTAATTTCGCCTATCGGCCAACAGTTCGCACTTGGCGCCTTTGCATTTGGATCAAAGTTGTCTTTTTTTAGTCTTGCCGGGAAGTTCATAACAACAAAAGCAGGACATTTCCCCTCTATCTTGGGTTCATACGAATGAACTACAAACGAAAATGGCGCGTATGTCCCCTTACATGAAATCTCAATTGCACGATGAAGAACCTTGCCCTCGTAGCAATCATTACGCGAAATCTCTCTAAAAGCAAGATCGCTAGGCTTTTCCACTGGTCTTATGCCAAATTCATTTTCTGAGAAAAACTTATATGTATCGTCTACATCGCCAAGAGCGGGGACTTCAAGACGCTCTCCAGCTTTTGTGCCAGTGAAAACTGTCCCGCCAAAGCCCCAAAGACGCCCTTCTACCATTGGAACGGCATCCTTCATAAAAAAGCGCGCCTGAATAAATGCAGTCGTTCCCGTTAAATACCCACGAAACAAAAATGATCCGTCACTTTGAATACCACCACTTGTCTTGATTTGATGTAAGCCAATTAAAGCGCCAAGATACTCATGCTTTTCTGGATCTACATAAATAGAGCCTCCTAGCCACTGACCTATACCCACAGGAAATTCAGAATAAAAGTGCCGCCCTCGAAAGGCAACTTTATATCCATTACCGCTTCTTGTTAGTCTTAGCCCCTTAATGCCGCGCTTGTTTTTGGATATCGCAAAGTCAATATCAAGATACTTATCTATCCCTTGCGTTGTCCCTGAAATAGGCTTTATCATCAATTCTTTAGTACGTTTCTCAAGTTTTTTTCTAAGTTCATCGTTTTCTGGGAAAGGAGTTTCAGAAACCCTTGACACGAGAAACTCCTCAACAAGAGCAATCTCTTTACCCATATTATTAAGCCCAGCATTTATTGAAACGACCATATCTTGATCTGGGTAAACTAATGTAAGTTGCCCACCGGCGCCGTCAGCCCTGAAGCCTTCTAAGTTACAGCGCCAAAACTGAAAACCATAACCGCGTTCCCAATTTGACCCATTGCCTAAAGCATTAACACTAACATTTTTCCAGCCACTTGCAGTATGACATGATGTTGCAAGTTGCACCCATTGCGACGAAAGTATCTGCTTGCCGCCCCATTTACCGCGCTGGAGATAGAGCTGACCAAAACGCGCCATTTCGCGCGTTGTCATATTCATACCCCATCCACCGCAAGCAATACCTTGAGGAGAATGAGTCGACCAAGCCTTTTTAATACCAATAGGCTTAAAAAGTCTATTATTTAGAAAATCCATTAGCTTTTTGCCTGTAATTTCTTCTACTATTGCCGCTAGCACATATGTAGCGTCTGAATCATACTTAAATGTGGTACCTGGCCTTTTCGCGAAATCCTTTTGGAAAAACGCCTTAAGCCAATCACTCGAACGATCTATCCCATGATCTTTAGGAGCACCAACATTCATAGTTAAAAGATCTCTTACTCTTAACAAGGAAAGATTTTCAGAGACCTTTTCTGGTAATTTATCTGGAAATATCTCTACGACACGCGTATCAAGATCTATTAATCCATCATCAGCTAATAAGCCTATTGCCGTAGATGTAAAGCTTTTTGAATGAGAAAAAAGCGAATGAGTTTTTTCTAATGTATCAAAAGGCTTCCAACTACCTTCCGCGATTATTTTGCCGTGCCTTACTATTACAAACCCATGCAACGCGCCTATCGTTCCTACTGCATTAAAATTAGTTTCAACTGCATGTATCCACTCTAGGATGTCAGCGCTTCTAACACCTTGAGACTCGGGACTAGCATAATCCATCTCTGCAGATTTTGCACTACTTAAAAAGCATACAATAGCAATAATTGCAATTGCGAGTTTCTCATATGTTTTTTGCATAATTCCTAGCTCCTTATTATTTCATCATTCAAACAATTACTTTTTTAAAGCTTTTAAAAATTTCATCGTATCTGTAAGCGATTTAACCATATCTTCGGCACCAAAATGCTCTAGAGTATACCACATGTCATAACCCCATAACATTGCTGGAGTCTTCACTAATTCTGCCGCCGGTAAGACTCCATAGCCAAACGGCACACACTTCCCCATAGGCTTACCTACCTTATCTCTATCTTTAAGATGTATATGACGAATGCGCCCGGCAAATTTGAGCATCGCTTCTCTTGCGTCATCTCCTGACGGCATAAAATTACCTGTATCAAAGACAAAGCCTACGCTAGGTGCCTTTCGCAGGAAATCTTCAGTATTAGCTATATTATGCGTTGGGGAAGTTGAATTGTCATAATCTTCCACACAAACAAAAACACCCTCTTTAGCTGCCTCTTTAGCGAAGCGCTCTGTGCGTTCTATAACTCTTTTTCGCGTTTCAGCAAATGCTTTATTCTCTAAACTGCACTTTTCCTCTGCTGGCACAACAAGTATCGAGATTGCCCCATTATCTTTAGCTAGCTTAATTGTCTTTGCCGCTCCTAACGCATCATATTCATCTAAATCAAATTTTGGAAACCACACCACACACGCTATTTTAAGACCTGCATCAGTATAGATTTTAAGCTCTCTTCTCCTAACTTGTGACCAAACCTCAACGCCTTCAATACCCAAACTTCGCACATACTTTGCTGCTTCTGCTAGCGAGATGCCGCGTTGCTCTGAAATTGAATGTATATGATCGGAAAAAACCGAATAACGTATCTTTGGGAAAGTTTGAGAAACATGCTTAAGCACAAATCTCGCCGCGCACGTTACATCATTAGTATTTGCGTCATACCACCTGCCATCTGATTTTTGTGTTGAGACAAGTTTTAGCGCAATATCTGTTAAAGACGAGCCTGCCGACAAAGATTTCACTTGTTGTTTAAACTTATCTAAATCTCCGAACATTGATTTATTTTCTGACCGAGCCAACGCGTGGTGAACCTCGTTAAGTACGCTAGGTTCAAGCATTGAGTCGCTTAAAGGCGAATTAATAAGTAAACTGGCTAGTAAGACAGTTAGTGCGCAATTCATATTTTACATCTCCGATCGCAAGACAGGATCAAGCCTATCACGCAAATAATCTGCTATGTGATTAAAAGTAAGTACAAGAATAAATATTGCTAGCGTGGTAAATGCCATTTCCCACCAAACACCTTGCCAAAGCCTCATTCTAGCATTGTTTATCATAACTCCCCAACTTGGTTCACCTTGAACGCCTATACCTAAAAACGATATAAATACCTCTGTAGAAACTGCAGATGGGAAACTAATTGAAAACTGGATAAGAACTAAATGTAAGACATTGGGTAAAATATGCCTAAACATAATTCTTGCATGCGAATAACCAAGCGTCTTTGCAGCTAAAACATAAGGTCTATCGCGATGCTTAACTGTTTCAGCTCTTATTGTGCGGCAAACGCCAACCCATGTTGTCAGTCCTATACCAAAGACAACGCCTAGCAGCCCTTTGCCCACAACAAGAGAAATAGCAAGTATAAACAAAAGCCCTGGCATTGATGCACATGTAGCGCATAGCCAAACAACAAATGAATCAGTTTTTCCTCCTATATAACCGCCTAAAAGCCCCAAAAGAACACCAAGAGAAATCGCTATTGCGCTAGTAGCAAAGCCTACAATAAACGCAATTCTAGCCCCCTGAAGAAGACGCAATGCAACACTTCTGCCAAGATTATCAGTTCCAAATATATGCCCTTTGCCTGGTGGAAGATACCTAGAATTAGCATCTACAACATTATATTGTGGTGTTACATCATTATATCTAGCTAGGCGATACTGCACTTCTCCAAACAAAGCCGCCATAAAATAAGCGACTAGTAGAACAAAACATAATTTAACAGAAAATTTCATTTTTTTAACCACACACTAGTTCCGACTTGAATTTTCGCCGGATTAACCTTATCGCCACTAATAACCTTTTTGCCAATAGTGTAATACGTGTCAGATTTATTCCATTTTGACCCTGCAAGACTAATAATAGTGCCACCTTTTTTCACAACTCCTACCTTAGTCCAACCACCTTCTTTTAGATCCTTTTCGCTAGTCGGTATCCTAGAGGCTTTAGAAAGTATTTTTGGCACAACTTTTGAAACCTTTTTAGGAGTAGCCACCGCGGACACATTAGGAACAAGCTTAGGAACTACTTTTTGCACGGGCTTTACTGCAGGCTTTACCGGAACTTTTGCCGTCACTTTGGGAGCAGCTTTTTTAACTGTCTTTTGAGGATAATGCCTACTCATCGGATCTATAGAACCGTAAAGAACAGTGTTTAAATATTTATCAGCCACAATCAAGCGCCCTGCTCGCACATCAATATCTGATTTAGGTCTAGAATAAAGGCCTAATTCGCGTCTTACTGAAGGCGTAGCAAAGAGCATTGCACAGCGCTTACGCCCTCGATGTTTTTTCTTATACCACTTGTTTGGCGCACCGTAGGCTACGTGACTGTGACAAATAACTGAATTATCATTAAGCCTATACATGGACTTCAAAGAGCTTATTAAATCTTTTATCGCTCTTAACTGAACAATTCCCATTGGCTTATTATGATAACCGACACATTCAATTCCAACAGAATATTTATCTACATCCTCTTTGCCATGCCACATTGATCTACCTGCATGAAACGCTTCTTTATCGCGATCAACTATTGCATAAACATTACCCTCCTCTGTCACAACATAATGACATTCGCCTCGACTCGAGACCTTATTTAATGAGCTTTTAGCTGGGGCTTCTGTTGTATGCAAGATTATCAACGTTGTAGATTTTCTTACTTGTCGCTCTGGGTTACGTGGCGAGCGATATCGATTTGATATAGATAACGCCCAAAGCGAAGCCGTCGCCATTATGAAAAACGCAGTAAGTGCAAACTTCGCCAACGCTTTTTGATGACGACGGCTAAACAAAACTTATATCTCCACCTTCATATAGCGTGGCACGAGTATTTTCATACAGGCCCAGCCAATAAGATACGCTACTGAGCAATAGCAGAAAACAATCATGTAGCCAGCCTCTTTGCCGCTATACCCCATGAATGTAAAAGCTGCCCCAAGCGAATCAGAATATGTAAATAAGCGACCTGCGCTATAGTTAACTATAAAGCTACCGCAACCAGCGGCAAGTCCTGCAATGCCAGTGACAGTGCCAATCGCGCAACGGTCAAACATATCACCAACTGCCGCATAAATATTAGCACTCCATGCCTGATGACCTGCGCAAGCAATACCAATAATTATAGCAGGCCACCACGCGCTATAATCACCAAGAGGCTGCGCAAGAATCGCTAATAGTGGCAAACATGCAAAGAAAAACATTGATAAAAGCCTAGCTTCATATGGGTTTCTTCCGCGTTTCTCTACGAGATAAGTCGGTATCTTGCAAAGGAAAATTGAAAGAAACGAAACTATCGCATAAAGAAGAGTTATAAGCACCATTCCTTGAGTAGACGAACTTGTATAGCCATAGCGATCAGAAAGGTATGAAGGCGTCCAGAAAAGGAAGAACCACCACACGCCATCGGTAACAAGACGCTCTAATAAAAGCGCCCACGTTTGGCGAAGCGTGAAAGCTCGAAGTATAGAAAGTTTTTTCTCTGTTTTTGTAGGTTCTGACAGAATATCCTGGCGGATATAATTTAACTCCGCCTTATTAACTCGTGGATTTACCTCTGGGGCTCTGTAAAAATATCCCCATAACCCCATCCAGAGAAAACCAAGAGAACCAACAACTAAGAACGCCGCCTCCCAGCCCCAATACTTAGCTAGTAGCGGAATCATCAAGGGGGCAGCTAGTGCTCCCGCAGAAGAGCCAGCATTAAAAATGGAAGTGGCAAACGCTCTATCTTTTGCTGGGAAATATTCAGCCGCCGCCTTTACTGCTGCAGGAAAATTACCAGCTTCACCAGCTGCTAGAAGACACCTACAACCTAAGAAAAGCCAAGTAGAAATAGATGCTACAGCTAATGCCATAGCGCTACCAGACTCTATCGTCTTAAGCGCGGCGGAAGATTCTAGCCCAGCAATATGAACTGTCGCCCATCCGCAAATAGCATGAAGACAGGCCGCTGCAGACCAAATTGAAATCGCCCATTGATAGCCCGATTTAGAACCGAGTTTATCGATAATTTTTCCCGCAAAAAGCATACAACAAGCATATATAAGCGAGAAATAGCCTGTCACTATGCCGTAATGCGAATCGTTCCAATGAAACTGAGGAGCGATAAAATCGCGCCATGTCAGCGACAGGGCTTGTCGATCAAGATAGTTAATCGTAGTAGCAATAAAAAGAAGTGCACAGACACCCCAACGAAAATTAGTCATCTTTTCAGTTGACTTAGTAGTTGTATTATTTGTATTCATATTTGAGATTATATCAAAAAAACAACTACACTGTTAGTATTTTCTCTTCTCTAAACGCTTTAGAAGAAGTTTCTTGCTGCTCGATTAAACGCCTACACAACAAAGGCACTAAACACATAGCAGTCAAACATACCTTAAAAACTAAAAATAATACGATATGCCAATCTTTAAAATGGGCCAATCGCAGACAGCATAATACTTATCTGACTTCTTTATTGCTCTACGCGCTTGGGAATTTATTATATCAAATTGAGAAAACGATCCTAATATTTTAAGATTTTCACTCAAGCTATATGTTACCGAAAAACCCGTTGTAATCGAACCTAATGCTCCACCCCTTATAAAATGGTCTTTAGGAGCCTCGTTATAGCGAGAAACAAAACGACGCTTATCTAACCAGACAGTCTCGCAAAATGGCGAAATAGAGAGATTCTGCGTTAATTTAAATGGCTTACGGAGCCCCATCCTAACACGAGCCCTACGTTTCGGCGAAACCATCCATAACCCGTCCCAATAAGGGACTAAAAATTTATTCTTATAGTATTGTACCACATACGGTCCCCAATTATCCATTGTACCGTTGTAATAGCCTATAGCAGGATTCCATAAAACACCAGCCTTCGTCTCAAGCATTGAACCATCTTTGAAGTAATAGTCATAGCCAAACCTAAAAGAACCTTCAAATTCGTTTAATAATACTCGATGACTATCACTTTGTAATGTATGTAAAGAAGTTATAAACCAACCATAGCCGTCAATAAAGAAACCATCGCCTAATTCACTTCTTAACGAAAGACAGTTTGATATATTAGGCCTTGTATCATATATCGCACCACTTGAGCCAAGATAGCCAGAAAGGAACATCGTCTCAAAATCACCACTAAACTTAACGTTAGGCTTAGGAAGAACCCCCACAATGCTTTTTATAAAACCAAAAGTAGAAAATTGCGCCAAAACTACAATCATGACGCAAAAAATGAATTTATTTATAGCCCTACTAGTGTTTTTCATTAACTAAATAGTATATCAAAAAAACACTTATAAAACGGCAACTAAATCTCAACTATTGAATAGGCTTATCTGCTCCACCTATACAAACTCCACCTACTGTTTGAGCAGAAAGGGGCATATCACTATATTTAAACTTGTTATCATCAGAAGAATTCCATTCGGCCTGTACCATTGGTCCGGCAGTAACACCGCCCTCTGCTGAAGCATTTGTATAAAACACCTCTTCTACTTTATCATAATGCCCCACAACTCCATCAGACTTACGACGGCAAGGAACATAATCACGAAGGGTTTTATTTGGCGAAACAGATGTATCTATTATTTTATCAAAGGTCAAAGGAAAACGAGAAAAAATAAATTACCTGCGAAAAATATTATCAAAGAGAATAGACTTTAAATAAACAACTCCAACGGAAAATCTTTCAAACGTCACCCCTGCGAAAAGTATGGGATGTAGTAATATTTTGCGCCACTTACCATTCTCAATAAAAACACCAATAAACCTGTAAAATGGAGAAAACTGCTTTTTCACAATCTCCTCGCCTCTCCATTTTGCCTTATATGGCGCAAAACTTTTAGTATAATATGCTTTCTTAGCAAGCATTTTCGAATATGTCAGATTCTTCTCATTATGAAACAATGGCTCTTGAAGAACTTCGGCTTTAAAGCCTAATTTTTTAAATGTTATATCTAAATCCCAATCTTCAGGTCCTGCAAGAAGCGATTCATCATAACCACCAGTTTCTATAAGCGCCCTTTTTGAGAAAAGCCTCAACGCGTCAACGCATGTGCCATTGTAAAACGAACGCTCAAAATTTCTTACCTTTACTCTCCATGTTCCGCCTGTTCTTACCTCTGGCACCCAATAAGCATCTGCAGGCTTCTCACCAGTAATTTTTGAAATAACTTCTCTAATCGCAGACTCTGGCACTATCATATCAGCATCAAGCACCATCACCCAATCTGCCCTTGCATTCCTCCACCCTAAATTACGCTGCGCACTTCGCTCTGGACCTTTATTAAAAACTCTTGCTCCAAGAAACGACGCTATTTCTTTAGTTTTGTCCGTTGAAGAATTGTCAACAACAATGGTCTCTATTAAACCGCCAAAAGGCTTAAATGCTTCAATAGCAGATGCAATATTTACTTCTTCATTCTTTGTTGTAACAACTATTGAAAGCCGGGGTTTTGAAAAAACAAGGCTTTGGCAATCTTTTTTTATCTGTTTTACAAGCTCTTCTTTCGACGCAAAAGTTTTTTCTTCTCTTATAAAGCGAATAAATTCGACTTCTAACACTTCTGCTTCAACGCCTTCGCCTGAAAGAAAATGAACTTCAAGCATCGCCTCCTGCCACGCGTCAAAACCCATTGTCGGGGCCAATCCATAATTTGCTATTGCTTGTCGCCCATCTGCAAAAACCTCATAAACACCCTTTTTAAGCGGCAAATTAGGCACCCTTAGATTAACAGTAGCAAACCCTAACTTCGAACCTTCACCCTTACCGCTAACTATATCTCCCGTTACTCGATACGGGGAGGCTAACATTTTAGAAGCCTCTTCAATACGACCCTCCGATAATACTCGTCGAATACGCGAAGAAGAAATCTTTTCAGACGCCATCTCAGCATCTAAAACACGCTCAACCTTAAAACCGCGCTTCTCTAAGAAATCTGGCGAACCTAAAGCTCCCTTCCCAAAACGCCAATCCAAGCCACATCTCACAATAGAACCATCAAGATATGTCGTAGCAAAATCTTCCGCAGACATTTCCGAAAGATTCTCATCAAAATCCAAAACGGTAACCTTAGCTCCCATTGATGCCTCAGAAATAGCCGCTATTCGCTCTTTTAGAGTCATCAAAAGAATAGGAGCTTTTGCAGAGCGAAAAAACGAAAGCGGATGTCTAGAGAACGTAATAACCTCATCAACACCTTGCAATATGGCACGATGCCCTAAATGAACACCATCAAAAAAACCTATTGCAACACGTCTCTTGCCGGAATTATGCATGAGGCTACCTCGCCAATCTCCATTTCGAGCAACTTATCGAATTTTATAGCATCTGCCACATCAAACTGACCTGTTTTTTCGCGCCTTAAACTTTCTAACGAGAAACCCATTGAATCAATAAGTGCGCGAACTATCAAATTCTTATCGGCTCTTAATGCAAAGCGCTCGCCTTCAAAATTAATCTTGTATACATGGCTTAAAACTTGCTCATGAACACCTGTGTCGACAATTTCATAAGTAGCAGAGCCTTCTTTTCTAATCGCAGCAAAGCGCGGCTCGACCAAAAACACATCACCCTTAAATTCGTTTAAATCTTTTATCTCACTAGCTGCTCCATCAATTGGTCTACCATTAACATCGCCAGTATCCGTTTTTAGACCAAATCTAACGCTGCCTGTATATTCGCGATCCGACGCCATTATCCTATCAACGAATTTATTAGCATCATTAATTAAAAGAACCACTAACCCTGATGCCATTGTCTCCAACGAACCACCGTGACCGACTTTAACGAGGTTAAACTTTCGTTTGACCGTCTTTATTATCGTTGAAAATGGGATGCCTGCTGGTTTATCTACTGGTAAAAAACCATGCGTTCGTTCTAATATCCCTATCTGCATCAAATTAGCCATTTTTTACTCCATTAGAAGCATATCTTCAAAGGGTATCAACTGGCGCCCTCTCAAGAAAGCACTGCCAGTCATCGCAGAGCCACCTTCTGGCTTTAATTCTGTAAGAACAAGCGCAGTATCGTGAGTTTTTACTATAGGCCCATCCTTATCTAATGCTAAAACCGTACCAGGGGTAGCACCAATCCATTCAGGAAGAATTTTAGCAAAACGAGCTCTTAATACACCAACTCGCCCAGTAGAACCTTTTCTACGGAAACGCTGGGGTAAAAAAGAATAACAACCAGGCCACGGGAAGTATGCTCTAATTTTGCGCTCAATAACAAGCGTAGTTTCATCCCAATTTATTAGACCATCAGTTTTCTTTAACTTATGAGCGTAAGTAGCATCGCTATTATTTTGAGCAACGGGAGGTGGGAGTTGATTCGAACCTAATCTGACTAGCGTCGTTGCAAGCGTAACACCGCCAGAAATAGACAAATAATCCATTAGTTGGCCGCCTGTTACATCAGAGTAAATAGGCTCATACGCCTGCTTTAAAATGGGGCCATCGTCCATCCCCTCTCCCATTTTCATTACACTGACACCAGTTATTTTATCACCAGCTGCTAAGGCGGCAACGACAGGAGAAGCTCCGCGATACTTTGGCAACAACGAGAAATGACAATTTATACACCCGAAAAGAGGCATTTTCAAAAGCTCTTTCTTAAGGAACTGCCCAAAGGCAACAACCGCTATGACATCAGCCTTCCATGCGCGAATTACACTTATTGCCTCTGGAGCATTTACATTTTCAGGCTTGATAATCTCTTTTATTCCACTGTCTTGTGCAAATTGGGCACAAGGACATGGAGTAAGAACCTTCCCGCGTCCGACGGGACGATCAGGCTGAGTCACGACGCCAACTACATCGAGACTTTTTTCCCTTAATAGCGCCTTAAGACATATTGCCGACGCTTGGGACGAACCCATAAAAACTACTCTCATAAGCGGATATTATATCATATTCTCAGGACCCTGAGGAAAAAGGCCTTCTAATATTTGCTCCACTGGCGTGTATGCCTTTTTATTGTTATTACACTCTTTACAACAAGGCACGCAATTGCCGCGCGTAGATTTACCTCCGCGGGAGACTGGGATTTTATGATCCATCGTCAACTCCTCGGCACCAACAACTTTGTGGCAATAATAACACTCGCCCTTTTGCAAAAGAGCGCGCCACCAGTCTGTTTTACGCAACTGGCGAGCTTTTTCCCTCTCGCGTCGAATATGCGTAGGGTCTGATTTTATATCTATCCAATCATCCATTTCTACGACGTTTTATTTCTTCCCATGCTGCATTTATTCTTGCCATATTTTTATTGGCTCGATCAAGCTTATCGTCTGTTAATCCGCTAGCGCGCAAGATGTCTGGATGATATTTTTTAGCCAACTCTCTATATGCCGCACTTATTTTTGATAATGAATCAGTCTCTTTAACTCCTAAAACATCATAGGGGTTTTCTTGATAATTAGAGGCTTGCGGCTTTTGATGAGAAGCTTTATGGTATATAGTTCTAAAATAAATTTTCTTTTGAACCAAATACCCAACATAACCACCAATGATAGCTCCTATTAAGCTACCCTTTGATATTATCGAGCCAATTAATGACCCTATGATAGAACCAATAAAAGAGTTCACTTAAACTCCACCGTCCGTTCTTCCTCGCCAACCATATGACGAAAAATAATATGCCTTGCATCTTGAGGAATAAGTTCTGGTGCGCGTTCTGGCCACTCAACGACAATTATATCACCTCTATCAAGAAAATCTTCCCATCCAACAGAAATAACATCTTGCCAATTATCAAGACGATATAAATCCATATGAACGAGAGAGCGATCTACGCCAAGATGCTCTTGAACAATACAAAAGGTTGGCGATGTTACTCTTCCAGGAAGTTTAAGAGCAGCGCATAGCCCCTGCGTAAACGTTGTTTTCCCAGCGCCTAAATCACCTTCTAAACAAATAACATCTCCTGGCTTAAGCTCTTGAGCAAGCTTTGCAGCCAACTCCCATGTCTCTTCCACGCTGCTTACTTTAAATAGACCTGTCATTTAAACATCCCATCATTAAGAAGCTCTGTAAAACACGCTTTTATATACTCTAAAGAACAAGCCGAAGAATGCGGCATACAAACTAAATTATCTGGAAGATTCTTTTTCGAAAGAATACCATTTTTTGCCGTAGAATCAAATGACGCTTTAAACGTTGGCTCGTTTTTAAAAACATCAAGATACGCACCAGCAATCCTCTTTTTATTTAATGCTTTTATTAAAGCTTTTTCATCTATCGCATTACCTCGTCCGATGTTAATTATGACAGCTTTTTTCGGCAATAATGAAATAAATTTTTCATCGATTATATTATTTGTTTCCTTCGAGGAAGGCAATGCAAGAATTACCCAATCTGCATTATTTACATCTTTTGGCATTGCCTTAATGTTTGCTCTGCCATAACCTTTAGATTCGACGCCTAGCATCTTAAGCTTTTCGCCTATCTTTGAGCCAATTTTGCCGTTGCCAATAATCACTGCTTTTGTGCCTGAAATTAAAAAGCATCTAGATGAAACAAAAGATCTAGGCCACGATAGCGAAGAAACGCGACCATTGCGCTCTACTGCGAAAAATCCCCGCGCCCAAGCAAGCATAAACGCTAGAACGCTTTCGGCTATAATATCTCCGTGGAAATGACCGAAATGAACATTTACGCCTTTAGGTGCTAATGAGGAAACTAGCTCTTTACCAGCTGCAGGAGTTGCCACCAATCTAAGGTGCGGTGCTTTTAAGTACCACTCCTCATCAAAACGCCAGGTTATTACATGGGTAGCCTCATTTAAGTGCGCTAGAAAACTCTTCTCGCTTTTCGCTTCTAGAACTTTAACACCGCGTTTAGGAAGTATCGCCTTTAAATACGCGATATCTTGAGCGTTCGCACGAAAGCACTTTTCAGGCCACCTGAGCCAGACTAGCACGTTCACTCGTCAAGCACTCCCTTGTAAGCTACGCGACGGACCTTACCAATTGATGTACGTTCGAGCGGCTCTCTCTTAATTAGAACTTTGCGAATGCGTTTATAATCAGCTAATTCTGCGCACTTCTCTTGCGCACGCTTAATTGTAATACGCTCAACTTCACTCCAATCAGGCAATTTACCACCGTTCTCTTCCTTGAAGAGATCTTCATTTGGATAAATAACAGCACCAACCTTTTCACCAGGATCATTACCCTGAGTATAGCCAATAACAACTACATCTTGAACATACGGCTCTTTTGCAATTGTTATTTCAACTTCTTCTGGATAAATATTTTTACCTTCTCTATTTACAATAAGAGCTTTTTTGCGCCCACGAATATAAATTAAACCTTTTTCATCCATTGAGGCCAAATCGCCAGTTCTAAGCCAAAGACCGCCCTTGCCATCGTCCTCAAAAGCTTCTGCTGTTGCTTCTGGATTATGGAAGTAACCCTTCATAACATTAGGACCTTTAACTTGTAGCTCGCCTACGCCCTGATCGCTAACATCGGCTAATCTTACTTCTACTCCCTTGCACGGCAAACCTATCGTTCCAATTTCGCGAACTTCAGGCGGGCAAACGCTAACTACTGGAGCACACTCTGTTAAACCATAACCTTCAAGGAAACGAACATGAATCCGGTTAAAGCTTTCCATTACATTGCGCGGGCAAGGCGCGCCACCAGTAACCATAAAGCGCAATTTGCCTCCAAGTTTTAGCTTCACCATATGCATCACAGGTCCTCTCAAGCCAATCTTCATTAGGAATTGAGCGACCTTTGATTTTCTCAAGCCTTCTTCAATCTTGGCATGAAGCTTTTCTGCCAAAAGCGGAACGGCCAAAAGAACTGTTGGCTTTAATTGACGAATATCCTGACCTACCGTTCTTAATGACTGAACGAAATACATCGCTGCCCCCGTAAACATTGGAGCAACAAAGTTACCTGCAAATGAAAACGCATGGAAAAGCGGCAGCACAACGAGAAAAGAGTCTTTAGAATTAATCGGAGCACCGAATATCTCTAACGCTCCTGCAATATCTGAACAGAAATTGTTGTGCGTAAGCATCGCTCCCTTAGGCTTTCCAGTAGTGCCAGAAGTATAGATAATTGACGCAATATCGTCGTCTTGAGGTTTTGAGGACTCAAACCAAGTCTTCACTCCTACAATACGAAGTTTTTCATATTCAACAACCTTAACGCGCTCGTCAATAAGCTGCCCTTCGTTAATCTTTCCATCAACAATGACAATGCCTCTAAGATCCGGAAGCTCTGGAGCTATTTTCATCATCATCATAAGATGCTGAGTATCAGTAGTTACAACTGTAACTTTTGCATCTTTAAGAATGTATGAAACTTCATCTTTATGAAGCTTGGGATCTACGGGGACAACGCTAATACCTGCAGCAGCTTGAGCTAGATAGGACTCAATCCATTGAGTGCAATTGCCGAGAATAATCGCGGTATTTTCTTCTTTGGGTTTGATAGAGAAATTCTGATTATAACCTTCTGCAACTTCACTAGCTGTATCAAGAAGCTCTTTCCAAGTAGTAACGGCCCACGCGTCATCTTTACTATACTTCATGGCTATGCCAGAAGGACTAGTGCTTACGCGCTTTTCAATTAGATCCCTAATCGTCATAAAACTCCTTTTATGATTAATTAAAGCGCCCCATAGCTACAAATTTATCGTAACGCTTTTGTACGAGTTCTTCAACAGGCAATTTCGTTAACTCTTTAAGTTTGGCAATAACGGCGCGTTTGATTTTTAAGCACGCAGATTTTACATTCTTATGAGCGCCGCCTTTGGGCTCTGGCACCACCTCATCGATAGCACCTAATGCTAAAAGATCTGTAGCTGTTATCTTCAATGCTTCAGCCGCCTCTGGCGCTTTTGAGCCATCACGCCAAAGAATGCCAGCACAACCTTCTGGAGAAATGACTGAATAAACGGCATTTTCCAACATAAGGATTTTATCACCAACTGCAATAGCTAGCGCTCCACCGCTACCGCCTTCACCAGTAACAACAACTACTACCGGCGTCTTAAGAGCAGAGAAAAACTCTAGCGACTTAGCAATGGCTTCTGCTTGGCCGCGCTCTTCTGCTTCGCGACCTGGATACGCGCCAGGGGTATCGACAAAGGTAACTACTGGCATATGAAAACGTTCTGCCAAAGACGCTAAACGCATCGCCTTTCTATAGCCATCAGGGCATGCCATACCAAAATTAGAAGCCATATTCTCTTCTACAGTAGCACCCTTGTTGTGACCTAGAACTACGCACCTAAAATCACCTATTTTAGCTACGCCGCCAACTAGACCTCTGTCATCATTAACGAGTCTATCGCCATGGAGTTCTTCGAAATCATCACAAACAAATTTCGCAAACTCATTAAAATGTGGGCGACGCGGATCGCGCGCGATTTTTACTTTATCCATTGCATTCATTTTGAAACTCCAAAAAGGTCAAGAAGTTTAACGATAAAGCCCTTCATTTCTGAACGAGCAACAACGCGGTCAATAAAACCGTGCTTCAAAAGATATTCCGCAGATTGGAAATCTTCTGGTAATTTTTGACGAATCGTATTTTCAATAACACGACGACCAGCAAAACCGATTAAAGCTCGAGGCTCTGTAATATTAACATCACCAAGCATAGCATATGATGCCGATACGCCTCCCGTCGTAGGATCTGTAAGAACTGAAATAAACGGTAGCCCCGCTGCTTTCAGTCGCTGAATTGCTGCGCTTGTCTTAGCCATCTGCATAAGAGAGAGTATGCCTTCATGCATTCTCGCGCCACCAGATGCTGAGAAAATAATAAGCGCGCGGCGTTCTGCTAAAGCAGTTTCAGCAGCAACTGTAATTTTCTCGCCAGCTCCGGTTCCTAGTGAGCCTCCCATAAAGGAAAAATCCATAACACCAAGAACTGACTTAAAGCCTCCAATCGTACAACGACCAGTAACTACCGATTCTTTTTCGCCAGTCTTCTTCATCGCCGCCTCAACCTTGGAGCGATAGTCGCCAGCTGCATCACGGAACTTAAGATGATCAGAATAGCTTATCTCTGGAGAAAGCTCTTCGAACGAGCCCTCATCAGCCATACGAGCAATACGCTCGCGAGCAGAGAGCCTGCCGTGATAATTGCATTTTGGGCAAATAGAATCATTCTTCTTCCACTGAGCCTTAGAGAAGTGGCTATTGCATTTTGGACAAATAGCCCAAATAGCCTTTGCTGGAGGCACGGCAGATTTTTCTGTTTTTGGTTCAAACCAACCCATGTTTCATCTCCTAATTTTTATTTTATAAATTTTACTGGATCTAGCTCAAAAACTGCATCTTGAGCAATGTCCACGCCCTTTTCCGCTAGTACCCTGCGCCACTTTGCCATCATGTCGCGTTTACACGTCTTAGGCGAATCATCGCCATCAGCGTTTTTAAGCGGAGAAAACTCATCTTCTTGATTAAAAGCTAAAAATGCCGCCTTGCGAGCTTTGGGTAAAAGATCAAAAATAAATTTTTCAAACTTATAACCATTTGGCTCAGAAGGCTTAATCGTTTCGCCTTTCGAATCTATTGTTGGAATTTTCTTGAACGCCAAATGAAGTGGCATGTCCTGACCTGCTTCACGCTCTAGAAACGCTCTATCAAAGACATGAATTGCTGGCGAGCCGTAAAGATGATAAAGATTGCCGTCTGCTCGTTTTTTAAGACACTGCTCCTTTGACATCTCTGTGTATTCCACCATACGATAAGAATTACCGAAAAGCATTGGAACACCAACCTTTTCAAATGGGTCACGCTTTGCACAAAGCTTCAAAGTAAATTCACTTTTTTCTATTGCATGATATCCAATAAAAGCAGGATCTGCAATCTCAACTAGCGGATTATCTACTTGGAAGAAAAAGACATGCTTTATGCCGCGGCGCTTCATATCTTCTAATGCGCCAGAGCGAGAAAGTGCTGCCAACAAACCGCCATGCCCATCTGGGCTCATAAATACACGCGATTTACTCTGCATAATTACTTTACCATCACTCAACATCCCTGGCCACATCCCTTGCGTAAAGAACATTATGTTTTTAGGATCAAGACCAAAGTATTTATTCGCAACAAAGCACTTCTTAGTAACAGCATCATTGGCCTCTGATGTCATAATATACCAAGGAAGAGGCTTAGAGAATTTTTGAGAAAGCGCTAGAATCTTTCGGGCGTGATAATTAAAAAGCGGCTTGCCTGTAAGTGGCCCTATAGGATAGGCGCCTTTTGGGCCTTCAAATCCAAGACGACTACCCTGACCACCTGCGACCAAAAGGACAGCAACTCTACCAGCGCGAAGTTCTGCTTCACCCTTTGCTACGCACTTTTCTTTGACAGGTCCCTTTAATTGAGCCACTTTCGGCGCCTTACCAGCCTTTGTAGAGTTAGACTCTTCTGCCTCTGGCATGGATAGCGCCTGACGACAGCGATTTAACGATGCCGCATCAAAGGTGCCAATTTGTGCCAATAGCGCTTTGCGCTCACCAGCCGTTAAATCACCCCAAAAAGATAAGACGTGACTTTGACCAATCTCTGACAGGAGTTTTTGAGCTTCTTTATAGGTCATCGGTAATCCCCGTTTCATCTATTAGTAATCCAGTAGAACCATCCGTTACAGGATAGCCATACATTGATTTTGCCTTGCACCCGTAAGCTCGAACATCAGCTGGAACATAAGCACCAGGCTTTTTAACATCTCCCTGATGCCAATCCCATTCAAGATTCTTTTGGACAACATTTTTGAAAAATACATTTTCCATCTTGTCTGAAAAACGCGTAAATCCGCCTTCATAGGCATTAATCTCAACATCAACAAACGCACTATTCCGCATTCTTACACCAAGAATACCATTACCGCGTATGTCATCGGCTTTAACCCCGTAAAAGATAATATTCTCAAGCCACTCTGGCGTTATAGCGCAACCAGCAAAAAGAGCAGGTTTCGCCTCCGTGTCGCTACCAGGATCAATACCCTTCACAGTTGAATTAATCACTAGCATATCATTACCAGAAAACGCTTCGCTTACAATTTGCAAAACCTTGTGATTGCGAATTAAGGTAGCATTGCATGGCCCATTTTTCAGCATCGCTGTAACACCACCAGTGACATATGCTTTTAGCTTATTACCAAATGGATACGTATCAGCTGCTTGTGCGCCCTTGCGGTTATAAATGCGACAATTATCAAACCAAGCTGATGCTTGACGCAACGTCCCTTCACCGCCAATTACCATATCATGCGTACCGCTAACATCGATAAAAATATCTACGTCTTTGAATTTCACTAAATCAGTAGCGGGTCTGCCGCCACGAATTTTAACATCACCTTTTTTAAGACCTGGTGCAGGACAAATTGTTGTCCAATATTTGCGATTAAATCCTCCCCCCATTCGGCGAACCTTATAAACACCTTTCTTGCAATAAATAGTTCCACCATCTCCACACTTTCGTATCGCTACTGAAAGAGACTGCACAGGAGCAGACTCTGTGCCATCAGCATAATCAATACCATTTTCGCAATCAACCCAGATATTTGTCGGACTACCTAGATTACCCGCGGCATTTGCATATAGGGGAAGCTCTGGTAGTTTCATTGATGCGCCATCAGAAGTCTTAACTAAGGCCGTTAAAATAACTTTACCATTAGAATAAGATGCAGGATTAAACGGGAAAACATACTCTTTAACACCAGTTCTAGGGTTTAATATTTTCTCGTTTGTTTTAAACGCACTTGTTCCGTTGACAAAAAACTCTATTTCAATATTCTTCTCATGAAATGCCACAACCCCTGCATTAAACACATCTTTAATGCGCTGCAAAGGTATAACATCCCACTTGGCAACAGGCGGAGCAGAAAACAAAGACAAGCCAAGTAGTACTATAAAAGAAAATATTAAGCTTTTTACGCGCATTTAGTAAATCTCCTTGCACGGCGCATTGAAAAATAAATCGGTCTATTGATTGCCCAGCCTGAAGCATTTAAAATAGCACCAATATCTCGTTTACGAAGCTTAAACCAAACAAGTACCACGCTTGGCAATGAAACTGCTAATACAACAGCAGCAAGTGCTGGGAATATCATCCACCAAGGCTCAATGCCTGTAATTGTCTTAACCACTGCCGCCATTGCAGTACCTATCATCGCTACTCCAATGCCGATTGCCGCTACACTTGATGCCATCACCGCGCCGCCACCAGCTCTAATAGCCTCTGTTTGCTGTGGCAAATTAACTGGTGCCGTCTTTGATTGCTTATCGCTTACGAATTTTTTAACTAATGCTGAAATAGCCTCTCCAATTTTGCGCCATGGCAACCAAAACGCTTCAACTAAAGAAACACTATGCTCAACAATCTTTGTTATGACTGCATCACACTCTCTACCTTCTTCATCATAAAATACACCATTGCGCCCAACATATAGCGAACCCGTTCGCCCAGCAGTAACAACAGCACAAACATTGCGCTTAATGCCATCAGATGGACGCGTAACGGAAAGATAAAGAATACAGCATTTACTCTTATCGGCTAATGCTGAATGAGCAGCTTCTGATTCAACAGGAAGACAAAGACACATCTCGCGAGAATCTATTCTTAATGTGCCACATTGGAACATCGCAGATGAAGATTTTCTGTAAAGACGGCCCATATTAACAAAATTTTCAAGAAACTCAAGAAGATACATCTTAAAACGAAGTATCTTTTCTTCTTTTTGAAGCTTGTCCTTTGCTCCTGCTGCAGCTACTGGACGAGAAGCCTTCCATTTGCGATAAGGAGAAAATTTCGTTTTAATCGCCTTCCAGCCAAGCATATCTATAAATTCAACTGGACCTAAAATCTTTTCTACACATTTTGTGCGAAAATCAATAATCGCCTCGATATAGCGCGGATTAATATGATCTACTAACGAAAGAGTGCGCGTAGATTCTTCTGTTACTAACTGAACATCAGAACTAGGCTGGAAATACTCATCAATTAAAGGCTCTACTACTTTTAACGCTTCTTCTGCGCTTTGCGTGCCGTCACCTAAAAAAGAAATTTCTTCCAATGATTCTCTTTTTGTCCATTCGTCAATTGCACGAAGCTCTTCTTCTGTCGGCGGCTCATTTTGAACGGCTGCTTGGCGAGCCATGATTTCTGCTAACTTTTTAGCATCTTCATCATTCTTTTCAAAAAGAAGTTTAAAATCAAAATTATTTTCTTTAAGAAAGGCGATTGAAGAAAGAACTTCATCAATGCGTATACGACCGTCACCGTCTGTATCCAAAAATTCCAACGTGCGCGAATCAAACCTTAGCCCTTTACAGGGACAACTCATCGCCATATACATCTTGCGATCCAAAGACGAAAGATTTTCAATATCCTCTGGCGTTTTGATAAGCACCTGTTTCGTGCGTCCAGCACGAAAAGTGGACCATTTGCGGTTACCGGAAGTCATCTTTATTATCTCCTGCTCTTCTTCCACGCTTGATGAATCGTCCAATACTTAACTTCAAGATTTGGAGCCTCCCATTCTGGGCGAGAACCATTCTTAAGCCATGATAAAAATTCTTCAACTTCTTGTGAGAAATGAGCTTCGTGGCCGATATCATATGACTTAGGTATCACTATGCGCCACTGACCATCCTTTTCTTCGCCAACTTCAATACCAGGATATGTTTTGGCAATATCTGCAACGGTGGCCTTAAGAGCGGCAGCAAAAAGCGATTTATCCTCTCCCTTATTAGGCTTAACAAAAAGAGCTGGTCTAAAGTTTGTTGAAGCGTTTTGGCTAATATAAACTGTAGAGCGTGTTCCGCGCATAATTGAACTATGTGTGTCGCCTGAACCAGGCTCAGCGATAAAGTTCCAAACGACGGAAACCTTCACCGCGATGCCCTTAAGTAAATATGTAAACTCTCCATTAGCCTCGCACTGAAGGATATTATTAGAATCAACCTTCGACTTTAAGTAACTAGGCCATTCTTTGCAGCCAGTAGACATTTCATACTGCTTAGCTGAAATAGGAGTATCCCAAGCGCGTGCAGAAACAATATTTACATCTTCACGAGAAAGCTTAACACCAGGGAACGCCGACCACTGAACGATATCTACTAAATGGCTAGTGACATCAGCGATGCCAGAGCCTTGCTTTGTGACGTCATAATACCAAGCTGGTCTCTTAAGAGGTTTACCATCTACGAGTTTGCAGAAATGATGTACCGAAACTTTTTCAATCGCAGGCTCTTCTGGCGTGCCTTTAAGTTGTTCACCATATACTAAAGGTGAGCTGACAAGTTCGCGTTGAATCATCGTAAAGATTTCATGACGCTCAGTCATCACATCATCTACAATAACGCCGTTTTCTTTAGCAACTTTAAGAGTTTCTTCTAACTTAGAAAATGCCGCCTCGTCTATACCCATAGGCTTATCGGCAACTACATGTAAGCCGGCCTTCGCGGCAGCGAGAAAATAATCTGGTTTAAGATCGTTACGCCCTGCGAGTATGACAACATCGCCTTTCTTCGATTCAGAAATTGCCTTTTGAAGAAAATCCTCGCCCGTATAGACTGCTTCATTCCACGAAGTCGGGTTTTGCTTGCGATTATTAAATCCGTTTACTAACGCTACATGAGCATCCAACTCTGCTCCCTTAGGGGCATAAACTCGCACTTCTTTATTAGCCTCTGGATAAGACCTGTTTAAAACGAGAGCGGCATGAAAATGGCCAGGATTAATCTCAACAAAATTTACAGCAGCAATTAACAAAGATAAGAACATATTATTACCCTTATTTAAGAAGTTCTTTTAAAGTGCCCTTAGGTACCGCACGCGCGGCATTTTTAAGTAATGCAAATAGAATTTCACGCTCTGAAGTAGAAAGATCGTTCAAACTTTCCATCCTCGAAGCAAGCTCTACGCTAAGTGCGTCAAAACGCTCTCTTTCTTCTGAAGTATCATCGGCCTCATACGGATAAGAGCCTTCGTCCATCCAATTACCGATTAACCCAGCAGTACGATCAAGGCCGATACTTAAAAAGTACTCCTTCATTTTCTTACGAGCAGCATCAAGATACATCCTGACTTCAGAATTAAGTTCTTCCATCATAAATGCATTTTCTTCGGCCAAACTGCTGAAACGCTTAGAAATTAAATATGCTGTAAAGCTTATCCCGCCAGAGCGAACTTTAGGCGATGTTTCATGCAGCTGAAAACCGTCACCGCCGGCAATCACTAATTTACCAGCACCAGCAAAGCGGCGCTTCCACTCAATAATCTCAAGCTTCGCTTTCGCACCATTATCGAGCTCTAATTCAAATTCGTTCATACGCTTTTGAACGATAATTGGTGTTACTGGTAGACCGTTAAAGTATATCCTTACATCTGGATAACTCTTTAGATATAAAGCAAACTTTGATGCAAGAGTTTGAACTGTCTCGGCGGCATTTAGTAACGAATCGCATACTGCACGAGAATTTGAAATCACGACCTCGGTGCCGCGTTGAGGAGCTTCCGATGGCTTAAGCGACTCTAAATCAAAGACACCAGGATTAGCAATGTCACCAGAAATCAAATATTGCAATCGCTGACCAGCTATATCAGCAGACGTGCGCCATTCAACATGAGCACCAAGCGCAAAAGCTTTAAATCTGCCTCTTCCATGCCTACCATGCAAACGGCGTCCAGTAAGAAGCGTAGTCTTCTTTGAATCGCGTTTCCAGCTACCGCCAAGCGAGCCAAACGTGGAATCTGCATTAAGAATATCGATACCTGTGCCGTCATCAGTTATGCGCACAGCATCAACTGCGCCTAAAGCATTTGTAACTAAATCAACTTTAACTTCTTTGGCATCTGCATCAAGAGCATTCCAAATAAGCTCTTCTAAAGCAGAATGAGCCGAAGACTTAAAAAGCGACTCAATATGGTCAGGCTGCGCCTGTACGTAAATCTGTTTGCTCATAAGTTTTAAACAGCACTATCTGGAGTAGTAACTTTCTCTATCTTAAGACGAATAGCTTCAAGTTCTTTTTGACATTGAGCAACTAACTTTTGCCCGTCTTCGTACTTCTTAATCATCTCATCAATGGAAAGTTCGCCCGACTCCATCAACGAAACGGTTTCTTCTAGTTTTTTAAGATTTTCTTCAAAATTCATATGCGTATTATATCATATTTGAAGCAAAATGCCGCGCCTTATGTATAGCGCAGCACTTCGTCAACCGTCGTATACCCGTCTAGGATTGAACGAATTCCGTCTTCACGCATCGTTCGCATTCCTAATTCACGGGCCTTTTCGCGAATTATAAGCGTTGGCGCTTTTTCGTTAACTAGTTCTCTTAAGGGCGAAGACATTCTTAAATACTCAAAAACGCCTTTTCTGCCTTTATATCCTGTGCCATTGCACGTTTTGCAACCCTTACCAAAGTAAAATGGTCTACCACCAATCTGGTCGCGCGTCATTCCAATTCGGTCTAGCGTCTCGTCATCTGGCTCATAGCTCTGACGGCAGTCTCGGCAACAAGTACGAACGAGTCGCTGACCAAGAACGCCTTCTAGAGTTGACGCAAGCAAATAAGGGGCGATATTCATATCAAGAAAACGCATGACAGCGCCAGCTGCGTCATTTGTGTGAAGCGTTGAAAAAACAAAGTGACCGGTAAGTGCAGCCTGAATAGCGATTTCCGCCGTCTCAAGGTCTCGAATTTCACCAATCATCATCACGTCAGGGTCTTGACGGAGAAACGCACGAAGAACTTTTGCAAATGTGTTACCTGCTTGCGTATCAATTGGCACCTGAACGATACCATCAACGTTATATTCGACTGGTTCCTCTGCGGTTAGTAGCTTAGTATCTAGCCTATTAATTCGCTTTAAAATAGAATAAAGCGTAGTAGTTTTACCAGAACCTGTGGGGCCTGTAACGATGAAAATACCATTTGGCTTTTCAATATCCATCGTTATCTCGTCATAAACATCTTCTGGCAAGCCTACATTTTCTAAGTCAAGAGATGTTGTCGTCTGGTCGAGAATACGCATAACGACAGACTCTCCGTGCGCTGTAGGCAAGCATGACACACGAAGGTCAACTGGGCGCCCTGCCACGGTAAGTGCGATTCGACCATCTTGAGGAATACGCCTTTCTGCAATATTAAGATCTGCCAAAATCTTAACGCGAGAAATAATCGCTGGGGCCATCTTAACATCAGGAGCCTTCATCTCGTATAGTGCGCCGTCGACACGATAACGAATCTTAAAGTCATTCTCAAAAGGCTCAATATGAATATCAGAGGCATGGTCAACAACGCCCTGATAAAGAATCAAGTTAACGAACCTAATAATCGCAGATGAATTTGCAGCATTCTCTATAGAAGCAATATCGTTTGCATTTGCCGTTGCTAACTCGTCATCATCAGAAAAGCCCTCACCAAGAGCCTTTATCATATCAGAGACAGACTCATTAGCATCACCGTAATATTGGGCAATTCTATCTGATACGTCTTTTTCTTTAGCAAAAACAAAGCGAACTTCTTTAGAGAGTGTAAAATAAATCTCGTCAGAAATACGTGGATCTACAATATCATATGTCGCTAGCGTGACAGAGAAGTCATCACTTGCAATCGGAAAAACATTGTACATCCTAGCCGTTGAAGCAGGAATAGCGTTAGTAACATCAGTATCTAGCGTCATAGACGCCAAATCAACAGCCTCAGTATCGCGATCTGCCGCTATTGCCGCAAGAAGATCGTCTTCTGAAACGATTTCCTGATCCAAGACTAGTCTTCGAACGCTCTTAGACTCGGTTTTCGACAAATCCTGAAGATCTGCCGCGGTATCTTCGTCTATATACCCGTTCTGAACGAGTATCTGTAATATCGGATCTAACATCAAACCATCTCTTCCTTGAGTTTCTGGACCACTGAATCTGGGTCCTGAGCTTTAGTAATGAGATCTTCGTAAGAAATAAGACCTTCTTTATAAAGATTTGTCAGCGACGTATCAAGCGTCATCATACCAAACTTCGCACCAGTCTGGAGGTCACTCTTAATCATATTCGTCTTGTTATCGCGAATACGGCTACGAATAGCGTCTGTTGAAGTCATAATCTCAAAGGCCGCAACTCGCCCGTGAACCTCACCATTACGATCTAGTTTAGGCAAGAGAATCTGGGAGATAACCGCTTGAAGACCTGCAGCAAGCTGCGTTCTAATCTGCGCTTGTTGGTTCGTCGGAAATGCGTCAACGATACGGTCAATCGTTTCTGCCGCGCCTGTAGTATGCAATGTACCGAAAACCAAGTGTCCTGTTTCAGCAGCCGTAATAGCCGCAGCAATCGTTTCAAGGTCACGCATTTCACCAACGAGAATAACATCAGGGTCTTGACGAAGTGCGCGACGAATCGCCTCTGCGAACGTCGGCACGTCATCACCAACTTCGCGCTGCGTGACTAACGAATTTTTGGAGTTGTGATAAAATTCAATTGGGTCTTCAATTGTGATAATATGAACGTTGCGCTCTTGGTTAATAACATTAAGCATTGAGGCAAGCGTCGTTGATTTACCAGAGCCAGTAGGTCCCGTAACAAGAATTAAGCCGCGAGGCTTAAAAAGCAATTCTCTAGTAACTGGCGGAAGCCCCAACTGATCCATCGTCAAAAGCGTATTTGGAATCTGACGAAGAACAGCACCATAGCGCTTTCTTTCCTTGAAAATAGATACACGGAAGCGAGTGCCGTCAGGATGAGCTAAAGCAAAGTCTGCTCCCCCCTCTTTCTCAACTTCAGCCATTTGCTTTTCGTCAGCCATTTCTTTAACTAACTCATAAGCTTCTTCTTCTGTTAGAGGCTCCTCTGTAATTGGAAGTAGCTCACCATGAACACGCAGTTTAGGCGGCATAAGAGCTCTAATATGAAGGTCAGAGCCTCCTTCGTCAATCGTGGCTTGAAGTAAATCTTCAATATGTATATCCATTTCGTGCGTTCCTTCCTTTTTAGTCGACGCGTTAGTCTGCGTCACCCATTGTCACACGCAAGACTTCTTGTAATGATGTCATACCTGAAGCAACCTTTAGCATGCCGTCTTCGCGAAGAGTACGCATACCCATTGCTCTAGCACGCTCGCGCAGCACTGTTGCTGGCGCATGATCGAAAATAAGACGCTGAATCTCATCATCTACATTAAAGATTTCAAAAATGCCTTTACGCCCCTTGTAGCCTGACTTGCCACACTTGTCGCAACCAGCTCCGTGATATAGGCTCTCTGGCATTGTCTTAGAAATTTTGCCAAGCATCTTGAGCTCTCGCTCGGTTGGTTTGTAGTCTTCTTTGCATTGAGTACAAATAGAGCGCACTAGTCGCTGTGCCATAGCCGCTCTTAGAGCTGATGCAACAAGAAACGGCTTAACTCCGATATCTAATAAACGCGTAACTGCTGATGGTGCATCATTAGTATGGAGTGTTGAAAACACCAAGTGACCAGTAAGCGCTGCTTCCATAGCAATGTCGGCAGTTTCGGCGTCACGAATTTCACCAATCATCACGATATTCGGCGCCTGGCGAAGAATTGACCTCAATGCTGCGGAGAAGTCCAATCCTACATCTTTATTTACTTGAACCTGATTGATACCAGACATCTGATATTCTACAGGGTCTTCAACAGTAATAATCTTTTTGTCTGGCTTATTTATCTGACCAAGACAAGCATAAAGCGTCGTTGTTTTACCACTACCTGTTGGACCTGTCACAAGCACAACTCCGTCTGGTAATTTAATAAGACGCTCAAATGTAGCCTGGTCGTCAGTTAAGAAGCCTAACTGTGGCAAGCCAAGAGCTAGGTTCGACTTATCGAGAATACGCATGACGATAGATTCGCCATGGTTTGTCGGAACAGAAGACACACGAAGGTCAAGATCTTTGCCTCCAACCGTAAGGCGAATTCTGCCATCTTGTGGAACGCGCTTTTCAGAGATCTTCATCTTCGACATAATCTTAAAGCGCGAAATAAGAGCGCCCTGCAAGCGCTTAGGCGGCGAATCCATCTTACGCAGTGCACCGTCAATACGGTATCTAACGCGGAACTCCTTCTCCATAGGCTCGATATGAATATCTGAAGCCTTCATTTTAATTGCGTTAGTAATAATAAGAGAAGCTAGTTTAATAACAGGCGCATCGTCACCAGTAGCATCATCGACACCTTCTATCTGGTCGCGCTGCTCAACATCAACAGGAGTCTCGTCAGCATAAAGCTTATTCATCGCGCCTTCTACTTCAGAACGCGGCGCAATTACCGCCTGAACATCGCGCCCATGAAGCACGAAGCGCAAAGAATCTATAGCGTCATAACCCATAGGGTCACTCAACGCTACAGTAATTGACTCTGCATCAGCTACAACAGGAACGACAGCATACTTACGGGCAATATCTGCCGGCATATCTTCTATAACGGCACGATCTATCGCATCGGGATTAATATGACAATATTTTAGCCCAAATTGCTCAGCTAATGTACCTAATACTTCGTCTTCTGAAATCGTACCGCCAGCAACGAGAACATCTAATGTTGTTTCGTTCTCAGCCCTCATGGACTTTTCTGCGGCATCAACTTGCTCAGGGACTAAAAAGCCCCTTTCTAATAGAAGCTGGACTACATAGCCGTCGTTCGATGTCATTTCTTAGACTCTCCCTTGACCATTTCAGCGGTTATTACAATCTTTTCGTTGCGACCAGAACCAGGAGCCTCATACATAATATCTGTCATTAGGCGTTCCATTTCAGCTCTTAGTGCACGCGCACCAGTACCAAGTTCAATTGCCCTTTCAGCAAGAGCATCAAGCGCTTCACTAGTAAACTCAAGTTGGACTCCGTCCATCTTAAGGAGTTTAGTATATTGCTTAACGAGTGAATTTTTGGGCTCTGTAAGAATATGAACTAGATCTTCCTTCGTAAGCTCATTCATAGCTGTAATTACAGGAAGTCTACCTATAAACTCTGGAATGAGACCAAATTTTACTAAGTCTTCTGGTCTAGCCTCAGAAAGGAGCGAAGACTTTTCTTTTGCTTCGGTGTTATCAGATTCTTCCGCTGTTCCACCAAAGCCAATTACCTTCTTACCGATTCTAGCCTTAACTATTTTATCAAGATCAACGAAAGCGCCACCACAAATAAACAATATATTCGACGTATCAACTTCAATATACTCTTGATCGGGATGTTTACGACCACCCTTTGGCGGAACGCGGCAAATAGAGCCCTCAATAATCTTTAAAAGAGTTTGCTGAACACCTTCGCCACCAACATCTCGCGTAATTGAAACATTATCAGTTTTTGACGCGATTTTATCAATCTCGTCAACGTAGATAATGCCGCGCTTAGCTAACTCAACATCGCCATTAGCATTTTGCAACAAATAACGCACTAGATTTTCTACGTCTTCACCGACATAGCCAGCTTGGGTAAGAACTGTAGCATCGCCAATAGCAAATGGCACACCTAGCATTTTAGCTAGCGACTTAGCTAAAAGCGTTTTGCCACTACCAGTGGGACCAACTAAAAGAATATTCGATTTTTCAATCTCAACATCTTCCAGACTACCGGCATAGCCAGCAGGAGCCGAAGCCTTTGTCTTTGACTTATCAGCTTGTTCTTGTACTTCTAATCGTCTATAGTGATTATGAACTGCTACTGCAAGAATCTTTTTAGTCTGATCTTGGCCTACTACATACTGATCAAGAAACTTTTTAATTTCCTTTGGCGTAGGTACGGGACCGAGTTTAACGGTCTTCTTTTGTTCTTTTTGAGAGAATTGATTATCTTTGAGTGTTTCGTGGATAAAATTTATACAATCAGTACAAACATAACCTGGAGGCAATAAAATTGCCTCTTGGTTATTACGACCACAATAAGGACACTCGGGGCTTTTTGAAGATTTCTTAGCCATCTTATGCCTTAACAACATTATCTATAAGCCCCCACTTGCAAGCCTCTTCAGCACTCATAAAGTAGTCACGATCAGTGTCGCGAAGTACTTCATCAATAGGCTTACCAGAATGAGCTGAGAGTATCTCATTAAGTTTAGCTTTTAGTCTTAAGATTTCCTTAGCAGTAATCTCAATATCAGAAGCTTGACCTTGAGCGCCACCGAGCGGTTGATGAATCATAATGCGTGCATTCGGCAACGAGAAACGACGCCCTTTTGCACCTGCAGTAAGAAGTATCGCCCCCATTGAAGCAGCCTGACCAATGCAATAAGTTGCTACTGGGCACTTAACAAATTGCATCGTGTCGTAAATTGCTAATCCCGCTGTTACGCTACCGCCTGGCGAATTGATGTAAACAGATATTTCTTTCTTTGAGTCTTGAGACTGAAGAAATAAAAGTTGCGCACAAATGGCATTGGCCATTTCATCATTAACCTCGCCAGAGATAAAAACTATGCGATCAAGCAATAGGCGAGAGTATATATCATATGTGCGCTCGCCCTTGCCTGTCTGCTCAACTACGTAAGGAATCATGTAGTTTTTCATAATTAATTAGCTTTTAGCATTTTGAAGAATAAACTCAACAACCTTCATCGCACGCTCTTCAGGCTTGCACTCTAGCTTTTCCGCTTCCATAATTGCACTAGAAAGATAGAAGAAGCGAACATGCTTAATGGCACTTTCGCGAGCCTCCTTCTTAAACGCATCTTGCTCTTTTTCTAATTTTTGAACATCGAAGTTAGGACCTAACTTAGAAAGGAAATCCTTAATAAGCATGTCTGACTGCCTTTCTACCATAGAAAGCGGCACGTCAAAATCAGCCTTTTTAAGGAGCGCTTCAACCGCTTCATTCTCGCGGCGAGCCTTTTCATTTTCTACCGCCTGTTTTTCGAGCGATCCCCTGATGTCCTTAGTAAACTTCTCAAAGGATTCTGCTTTGAACTTCTCGGCTAAAGCAGCATCATCAGGAAGTACGCACTTACGAACTGCAAGAAGTTTAATATCGTAAAGCGCCTTCTTTCCAGCAAGAGCCTCAGGAGCGGCCTTCTTGTCAAACTTAGCTTTAACGCCAGCCTTTTCTTCGCCAACCTTCATGCCCTTAAGAGCATCAAGTATTTCAGGAAGGAAATCACCTTCGTTTACACGAAGCCAAAAGCCCTTTGCTCCGGCAACCATCTTCGCTTCAGGAGCTACCTCAAGGATATCCTTGCCGTCAATTGTGCCAGCATAGTCAATCTGAACATAATCGCCATTGGCAACGGCATAGCCCTCTTCCGCCTCATCGTAGGAAGCGGCATATTCGCGGAACTTTTCAACTTGTGCCTTTACTTCTTCATCCTTGACCTCTGTGGGCTTAGAAGAAATCTTCAGGCCTTTATAAGTAGGAAGTTTAAATTCAGGCTCAAGATCAAGAATAATAGTAAATGCGCCGCCATTCGTATCACACGTAGGCTCACGAAGTTCTACCATCTCAACAACTTTAAGATTTTCTTCTTTAACCGCAGCAGGATAATTATTGCTTACCATGTGCTGAACAGACTCTAGAACGATCTCACGGGCATAGCTCTTGCGAACAACTTCAATTGGGGCCTTGCCTTTTCTAAAGCCGGAAATTTGAGCGTTCTTTAGGAACATTTTCTCAACGGCATTAATAGACTTTGTTGCCTCGGCAGCATCAAGAGTCACGTTTAATTCAATTCTGCATCCTTCTAACTTCTTTGTATTGGTCTTCATTTCAGATATCTCTCCTTGTTTTCAAAAATCTTAAGTATTTTATCATAAAAATAGAGTGCCGTCTATGGTCAGAACTCTGACGCGTCACAGACAAGCGCATCCATAATATAGTCTTTTCGCTCTGGTGTATTTGCACCCATGTAGAATTTTATCGTCTTTTCGACTTCTATATCATCTGCGCAAGTAACCGGCGTAAGTCGCATATCAGGGCCAATGAAGTCTTTGAATTCTTTCGCATTCAATTCACCTAACCCCTTAAAGCGTGTTATTTCGCAATCCTTCCCACCTATCTTTTTAATGGCTTCTTCGCGCTCTGCATCAGTAAAACAATAATACTGTTGCTTGCGATTGCGAACTCTAAATAGAGGCGTTTCAAGTATAAAAACGCGTCCATCAAGAATAAGCTGACGGAAAAACCTCATAAAAAATGTCGTCAAAAGCATTCTAATGTGCAATCCGTCAACATCGGCATCTGTTGCGAAAATAATACGACCATAACGAAGGTTCTCTAAACTTTCTTCAATATCTAACGTCTTGATAAGATTAAAAAACTCTTCGTTTCTATAAAGGACTTCTTTTGTAAGACCGCAAGTATTGAGTGGCTTACCCTTCAAGAAAAAGACAGCCTGATTAAGAGCGTCTCTAGCGTTATTAAGTGTACCCCCTGCCGAACGACCTTCTGTAAGGAAAATCATCGTCTGATCGCCTTCTGGCTTTCCAGTTTTCTTATCTACCTTAGAAAGCTTAAGATGATTTTTACAGTCTTTAAGTTGCGGCACTCTAACACTTACAGCTTGAGTGCGTTCGCGAGCTTGTTTTTTAATCGTATTTAATTGGCTGCGAATCTTTGAAGTCTCTTCGATTTTAGAGATAAGTTTATTCGTCTCATCAGGCGAGCGATGAAGAGCAGTAGATATCTCCTTTTTCATCTCATGAACGAGATCTGCTTTGATATCGTTCATTACGAGTTTAATCTTCGTCTGACTCTCAAATGTTGGATTAATAAGTTTAACAGCTACCGCTCCAATAAGCCCATCTCGAATATCGTCGCCATCAAAACGCTTTTTAGCATCAAATTCATTTAAAGCTTTAGTAAGTGCTTCCTTGAAAGCTGTAAGGTGCGTGCCTCCATCAGTAGTATATTGACCATTCACGAATGAATGATATTCTTCACCGAAGCGATTTGTATGAGTAAAGATTACTTCGAAATTTTTCGTCTTTAAATGGAATGGCGCGTAAAGCTTTTCAAATTGAACTTCATCTGAAATTAAATCGCTTAGACCATTACGAGAGCAAATTGCCTTGCCGTTAAGATTTATCTGTAAACCAGTATTTACATACGAATACATTCGCATACGCCTAACGACATGCTCCTCGCGCACTTTAAAACGCTTAAGAACTGTAGCGTCTGGTTTATAGCGCACAAAAGTACCATTAGGCTCACTAGTTGTACATTTACCTGTTTTTTGGGACACTAGGCGACCAGCTTCAAAATATGCTTGAGAGAATTTACCGTCTCTAACCGAACGAATCTCAAAAAACTCTGACAGAGCATTTACAGCCTTAGTGCCGACGCCATTCATACCTGCTGAAAACTGGAAGTTTTTTGTATCAAACTTAGCACCAGTATTCATCTTACTTACGCAATCGGCAACTTTATCGAGGGGGATACCTCGACCATAGTCACGTACAGAAGCCTCGCCACTATCATAGTTAACTGTAACATCTATCTTTTTGCCGCAGCCCATTACAAATTCGTCTACGGCATTATCGATAACCTCTTTAAGAAGTATATAGATGCAGTCATGATACATGGCACCCGTGCCGGGTTCGCCTACGTACATACCAGGACGCAACCTAATGTGCGTTACCTGATCGAGCGTTACTATGCTTTCACTGCCGTAATTTTCTTCGGCCATTACGCACGCCCCCCTGAGCGCGCGGCCTTAGACTTCTCTTGAAGAGAGAGCCAAATTTTCTCAAGAGCGTAATAAACACGAGCTTCTTCAGAAAAGACGTGTACAACAACATCGACGTAATCAATAACCATCCAACCTGTATCAGGCTCACCTGATACACGGTAACTCATCACGCCTTGTGTCTTCATCGCTGCCTGAGCAGACGCAACCAATGCCTTGATATGAGGAGCGGCTGCGCCAGTTGCTACTACGAAATAATCCGCTAAAGGACTCTGACCGCGAACGTCATATGTTTTGACGGCGGCACCCTTAGCCTGTTTAAGCGCCTTAGAAAGCGCCATTGCTTGTTGTCTTGGTGTCATAATTGTGTAGTATATCATAAAAAACTGTTTATTACACACGTTTTTATACCCTCAAATTGCTTATGGGCGCATCCGCGTAATTCACCCAAACGCAAGTATCTGAGTTAGGATGCCTTCTGATAAAGATAGGTGAGTTCATCATTTGTATACCAAACATATGCCAATAAGAATGATGCAAAACCATCCTTTGACCAAAACTGACCTCTACGCTTAAATCGGTTTTGGTTCTGTGAACATTGCGATTCCATAGCTCCGCTTCCGATTGGAACACCCTCCTTTTTTGCTGTCCTGTAGTCCATATGATTCACATGACTCTTAAAATACTCTGACTCGCGCCGTACAATACCTTGCCTCTCATTATCTTCGATCTTCATCCTTTCTGCCTCTGCAATAGCATCCATAAGAGTTTTCGGCCCCCAGGTTTTAAGGTTTTTCAGCAGCCTGCGTAACCAGGCGTCTCGATCGTTCATCTGTGTCTGTCCAGGAAACAATGCCTCTGCAAGCGCGTGAAGATGTTGCGAGGCGTGATAGTAGTCAAGTTGCCCGACAGCAATGTTAGCAAACCTATCTTTGAACACACCCCAGAGATATACCCCGCCGTCCATTATGACATAAACCTTCGCGGCTCTATTCATGCCCATTCGCTCTGCTTCATCTTGCACTTTACGTCCAAAATCTACAGGAATTGTCTGTGCTGGAGTAGCATCGATGTGCTTGCTTATCAACAATCTGCGACCTTTGTTCTCCTCTGCCACTTACGAGAGGCGAAATATCACTGCTGACTTAATCTCATGCCATGCGACGCGCTCCTCAGAGCAAGCATTCTTCTTGCCCCATTTCAATTCTCGGTGTCTTGCCATCCAACCATCCATCATTATAATTAAGGTATCCTCTTTACTTGCTGCGTGGGTACTCATCTTCGGAAGCTATTGTGGTTTGCATGCGTCGCCCACTCTGCGCACCGTCGTCATCACTTTCTCGTCACTTAGATCACAACCCCATACACCACAAACTTTTGCCGCCTTCTCAAACGACCCGGTCTCGCATGCCGTCGTAACAATTTTACGTTCCAGTGCATGCGAGAGCGCCCCACGTTCCCCACGAAATAACTTATCTCGAAATGGAGTTTCCCATCCGCCCGTAGACTTTCACTGTCCGCAAAGCACATAGATCTTCGCTTTACCGAGAGATGTGCCTATCTCCATTCTAATGCGCTTGGTTCGCCTAAGCCTTTTACCGTCTGATCCCTCTGTCGGCATAGCATCTGCCATTTCTTGTAACTTTGTGGTTAATTCTGCCAGACCTCGTTCCATCGCCACCTTGCACACTTCTTTCTCGATGGTCTCTATCGTCTGTGAAGTGATGTCCATATAGCTCATTTTTCTTCCTTTTCGGTATTGACATTGAATCATTTAGATGATACAATGTCATACCATATTTCGGAGGTTTTGTATTTATGAAAAATGAAAAAACTATCACTTCGCAGATTGAAGCTGCAAAAAAGGCCATATCTGAACTTGGAGATATGCGTCCTGGCCACTTGTCGATGCAAAAGCGCGCAAGCGGAAGGAATGTGCGCGAGTATACGCAACTAAGCTACACTTTCCAAAAACGAAGTCACACAGATTATGTCCAACCAGATGACATAAAACGGATCAAGTCAGAAATAGAAAACTACAACAAGTTCAAAGAACTCTGCGAGCGTATTGTCGCGTTATCAATAGAGAAATCAAAACTTAAAACTAAAAAACGATCCAAATCCCCCGCACGGAAAAGTAACAGTACAATCTCATTCACTACAATGGAAGAGCGAATTGTGGAGAATTACACAGATGCGCCCATTGCTTATCCGTCTACATTATAAACAAACACAATAGTTTTCTATCACTTTTTTTCCCAAGATTTTTCCGCATATAATTCTCATTTTAAAAATCTTACCGTCTTTGCAGCACGCAAAAACTTCTTAAAACCGCTCTTAAAAAGTCTAAATCTCCCCTTGAAAAAGGACAGGAAACCTTCCTGAACGACACTTAACCTAGATGCAAACTGTTTTTGCTCAAGAAACGCTGAGTTTCGCCCAACAAATGCCAAGATTCTCGCTTTTTTACCGAAAAAATGGGTAAAAAAGACAAACCGCCCTAGTCGCGATTTATTTGCCGCTGTTTTTGCTTAGGTTTCTTTGGGGTTTTTAGCTATCCCTACCCGTCATACACCCTATCGGGGGAGAGATAATGCTCTAAAACTTCAATTATTATCGAAAACGTCTCTTGCGGGAAGCCTAAA
>JAGBZX010000032.1 GCA_017628025.1 Kiritimatiellia bacterium
CTAGGGTGGTTAGCCTTTTTTACCCATTTTTTCGGTAAAAAAGCGAGAATCTTGGCATTTGTTGGGCGAAAAGCAGCGTTTCTTGAGCAAAAACAGTTTGCATCTAGGTTAAGTGTCGTTCAGGAAGGTTTTCTGTCCTTTTTCAAGGGGAGATTTAGACTTTTTAAGAGCTCTTTTAAGAAGTTTTTGCGAAGTGCAAAGACGGTAAGATTTTTAAAATGAGAATTATGTGCGGAAAAATCTTGGGGAGAAATGACGAGTGTTTTTATTATTTAGTCAATATTCCAGATTTTTCTTTCTATTCGAACAAAGATTGTAATCGGTTACTCGGTTATCCATTGTACATTGCGCCTATGGCTCGACATAAATACCGATTGTGTAAGACTTAAACAAAGTTATCCATTGTACATTGCGCCTATGGCGCGACCACTAAAACCGGTTGGCGGATTTATCGCGATGAATCGCGATTGAATCGTCGGTAAGCCTCGTTTGGACTGAGTCTTAAGTCTCGTCGCGAGGCTTTCCTGCGATTCACCCTATCGGGTAAAACCCGCCGATTACAGATTACGCAAAATTTAAGTTTGGGTCTTGACAGAGGAGCGGGTAGATGTTAAAATCTACAAAGAATGGATGAAAATGTAATTTAGGTACATTATGAAAACAAAGTTGCTTTCGTTATTTTGCTTGGTTGCTGCTTATGTTAATGCTTCACCTGTTGCGAAAATAGGTGATGTTGAATACGAGTCTCTTGAGTCAGCATTTGCTGCAGCAGAGTCTGGTAGCGAAATTGTCCTTGTTGATAATGTAGAGCTGACAAGTAATTTTGTGGCGTCAGGAGAAAAAACTGTTACTCTTAACGCTGCTGGGTATGAGCTTAAATCTACAGTGGATATACCTAATAATTCCCTAATTTCTTTGTCTTCTCCGATGAACTTTAAATTGGAAGGCGGTCTAAAGTTAATTATCAAGGACGGTTCGTTTACAAATTTAGTTTTTGCAGCAATTAGTACTTCTACTAAAACGACAACTATCACGATAGAAGACGGTACATTTGAGGGGTGTCAATTATATTCGTTAGATTACACAAGCAAAGTAACGATAAATGGCGGTAATTTTACAGGAGGGGTTATTTTAGCTAGATCTCCAACTGAAGTTACTGGCTATGGTGCAGAGGTTGAAATAAATGGAGGTGTCTTTAATAATGTAATTTGTCTTACTCGCCCATACGATTATCTAGGTTCCGATAAGGTTAGTATATACGCTGGAGTTTTTAATGGTGGCACTATAGAATGCAAAAATGGCAAAAAAGGTAAACTAGTAATTGGTAGAACAGGCGACACGTCACTTCTAAAATTCAACAGTTGTAATATTTACGCGCGTACTATTTATAAGAAATCTAACTCAACTTGTTCTCCTTTAACAGAAATTTATCGAGGCGAATTTTTAAATTGCACGATTGAAGCAACAAACCGAGACTCAGTATGTAATGGTGATGTAACGCTGAAAATTTATGACGGCACTTATACTGATTGTATTGTTAGGTCTTATTATTCAAGTGGTAGCAAGACAGAAGGGAGTGGAACATTTTTATTAGAAATAAAAAACGGCAGGTTTATTCGCGGCACGGTGGGAGGACAGTGTGGCGACGGTCCGAGCAGCTATTATATAAGGCCTACTGCTATTATAGAAAATGGTATATTTGAGTCTGTGCAGATTTCTATGCGTAGCTGTTATAGTAAGAATAGGTATACGTATGGCACAATGACAATTAAAAATGGTATTTATAAGTATTGCTCGATTATTTCTTGGGGTCAAGTAATTAATACTACTATTGAAGGTGGCGACTATACGGGCTGCTTAATTGTTGGACATGCACAACAGAGTTATCAGAATGCTCATATGAACATAGTTATTCGCAATATAACAGCAAGCGGTTGCCATTTTCTTGCGAAAACTAATGAGCATGCTGGTGATGGTAATACAACAGCAAAGGCTACAATTGAAATAGAGAGCGGTACGTATGTTGGCTGTACTCAGAAAATAGAAAAAAAAGGTTCTAATAGTAATCAATATGTAACAACAGTTACATTGTCTAGCGGTTTGTCGCTTACAGGAGAAGAGGTTGTAAACGTAGGGCAAACTACTTATACATTGTTCTCTACGGCGTTTGAAGCATTATCAAGTGTAGATAATCTTACGATGGATGTCGTTAAAGATGTATATACGCCAGTCGAATCAGTTTATGATTCTAGTTCTACAAAGTGGCCCACGCCTACTCGCTCTACACCGAAGGAGATTGAGCAAGGCAAGAGATTAGTTATTAATGCTGCAGAGCAGGTGGTGGATGTAAGTTTTAGCGTCAAAGGGGATTTGGTGCTTAAAGGTGGCTATTATACTGGTCAATTTTCAATAGCAGACAATGGTAAGATTGTAGCATACGCCGGCACGAAATTTGATAAGGAGCCTGTTGGTATAACGCCTAGAAGTGGCGCGATAATTAAGCAGGACGAAAATGGCGATTATGTAGTTGGTAATGCAGGTTTAAAAATAATTGTTCACTAATAAAGAAAGAAGGAGCATACAATGAATACGTCGCGTCGTGAGTTTCTTAAAGGCACCTCTTGGATGGGATTTGCTGCAGTTGCGGCAGGTGCTCAATTAGACAAGGTAAATTTTGGCGGCGGTGCGCCGATGGCAGGCTTTGTAGCTCCGAAGCTTGAGAGAGTTCGCATAGGCTTTGTAGGTGTTGGTAAGCGCGGCACTTATGCGCTAAGGCGTTTGTCGGCGTTTCCTGCTGTGGATGTCGCTGCAATCTGCGATATTAGCGAAACGGCAGTTAAAACAAATGCGGCATTTCTGAAGAAAAAAAATCTCCCGCCAGCGCGTACTTTCATAGGGCCGGAAGCGTACAAGGATCTTTGCCAATGGGATGGCGTGGATGTCGTTTATGCTTGCACACCATGGAAACTTCACGCACCGGTTGCATTAGAGGCGATGCGCGGTAAAAAGCACGCGTTTGTTGAAGTTCCCGCCACTATGGATATAGATGGCTGCTGGGAACTTGTTGAAACAAGCGAGGCTACACGTTGCCATTGTATGATGCTCGAAAATTGCTGCTACGGCGAAACTGAGATGTTGGCGCTCAATATGTGCCGTCTCGGGGTTCTCGGTGAAACCGTTTACGGAGAGGCTGGTTATCTCCACAGCGGAAAAACTCATAAGACAAAGCCAATGGGCGGCGGGTTCAGAGCCGAATGGTATATGGAACACCGCGGCAATTATTATCCAACGCATGGTTTAGGTCCAATTGCGCAATACATGAATATCAACCGCGGCGATCGCTTTGATTACCTAAACTCAATGGAGACGATGTCGGTCGGCGATCTTGTTCGCGCGGGTGATGAGCGCTGGAGCGGTGTGAATGCTGATTTCTACAAGAAATATCTCATAGGCGCATACAGTTCATCTCTCATACGCACCGTTAAGGGTAAGGTTATTCTCTTGAACCTGTCCTGTCAAGTGCCGCATCCTTACAGCCGTATAAACACCATCCAGGGAACTCACGGCGTGTTTATGGATTATCCGCTTCGTATTGACGTAGAAGACACTCCAGGTTCGGGGCCTCATGACCTGCGTGCCAAAGATGGTTTCAACACGAATTTTTCCAGAACCCGCACTATGCAGCTAAAGCAGAAATATCGCCATCCCATGTGGAAGGATATTGGAGCAATCGCCGCTAAGGTCGGCGGACATGGCGGTATGGATTTCATAATGGACCTCAGGTGGGTTTATTGTCTACAAAACGGACTACCTCTCGATATGGACGTATATGATTTGGCGTCATGGAGTTGCTTGTGCGAAGTTACAGAAAAGTCGCAAGCAATGCGTGGCGCGCCAGTTGAGATACCAGATTTCACGCGTGGCGCGTGGAAGACTATGAAGCCGCTTGGTATTGAAACTGTTGATTTGGCTAAGTTTGATTTGTCGAGAGTTGGCAAATCTGGGCCTCAGCAGACGATTGGCCCAGTTAGTGAATCATAAGAGACAAAGGAACTTAGTATGAAGTTTTTACTTCTATGCGTGGCTTTGCTTACGCAGTGTGTTTGTATTGCCGATGATGTTTGGCCTTTTGCAATTGTTAGGCAATATGGCACCGCTGCAAATAATGTTGCGTTTATGCAGGCGATGCTAAGGGCGCAAGATCGCCATCCAGGGCTAGTTGATGAAACTTGGCTTGGAGGTAATCTAGATGCTTTTGACGGGACTAATATTCTAAAGTTATGCGTGAAGCCTTCGATAGAATGGCGAGAGAAGTGCAAAAGCAGAGGCATTGCCTTTTCTTATCAAGCACTTACTTTAAACCACACAGAAATGGGGCCAATGGAGGGCTTCACTGATGAGGCGTGGGCAGTAGATAATAAGGGAGTTAAGCTTTACGGCATTTTTTGTGCTAACTCTCAAGAGGCTAAGCGTGCGTGCAAGTATGCTACAGAAGAAGTATTAAGAGAGCTTAAGCCTGATGCGTTTTGGCCAGATGACGATTTGCGCCTTATTAAAGGAGATTCTGCTTGGAAGGGTACTGGCGGAGTTTGTTTTTGTGATAGATGTATCGATATTTTCAATAAGGAAACTAACTCAAAGTGGACGCGCAAGAGTTTATCAGATGTTCTATTTAGTGACGATAGTGGCGTGTTGGGTTATGATGCGGCGAAAGTGCGAGATGAGTGGAGTCGCTTTAATTCTCGCACATTAGCAAGATACGCCTCAATTTATCGCGAGGTTGTAGATAGAGTTCGTCCAGAGTGTAGGTTGGGGCTGCAGTTAACTTCTGCTAGTTCTTTGTATCATGGAGATGATTATTCCGAAATACTCAAAGCTTTAGCGGGCAATGATAAGCGTGGAATTGGCTGTAGACCTGGTGGCGGGTGGTATAACGAGCGTTCAAGATATGCACTTATTTCAAAGGGTTATCAGATACTCAGAGAAACTACACGCATGAGGAATTTGCCATTTGGTTCGCAATTTTGCTATGAAGCGGAGAATTGGCCACATGTCAGCAGCGCCAAGACACCAGGTGCGATGATGCTTGAATGTTCGTATATGCTAGCTCTAGGGTGCAACTCACTAGCACTTTATTGGGGCGCTGATATGAATAGAGAGCCAGATGAAGATTATGACTTTTTCTTTGATACGTTTGCGAAGTGGAAGGGCTTTATGCAAGCTATTGTGAAAACATCTGAAAATACCCTTCCTATTGGTTTGTCGGATTATAATGGCGTTCGTGATCGCGGTGGTAAAAATTGGATGATGAAGACACAAGGCGAATTTCAGATTTACAGTGAGAATTCTATACCTGTCACAGCGCCAGGTGGCAAGTGTCAGGCTTTTGTGATCTCAGTTTCGCAAGCCGAGAAACTTGTAGAAGAAGATCTGCGCAAGCTTTTCAAGTGTGCTATTCTTATGGAGGGGCCTGCTTGGGAGATTCTCGCAAAGAAATTCCCAAATGAGAAAATCTTTACGAAATTGAAATTTACCACTTTGCCGCAACTCGGTTTGGCAACTAGTATGCTAAGAGCGCTAGAGCTTTTTGAAGGTGATAAAAAGGCGGGTGATTTAGAATACGTTATAACGCCTTTAGATAAAGATGTTGTTGCATTAAGCGAAATAACAACTTTCCCTGGTGCTTGTGGCACTTGTATCGTCCCTACAGGAGAAGGTGGTAATATAATTCTAATGCAAAGATTTAGGGGTTCGAGCGCTGGCTTTTGGACTAATTACCGTAGGAACGCCATCCTTGATGCGTTAGATAAATGCGTAGATGGCGGTATGGGTGTTCGGTTGCATACTGGTTGTTTCGCTCTTCCTATTGTGGCTAGGGCCAATGCTTTAGGTCAAGTAAAGTGCGCTTATATTACGAATTTTAATTATGGCCACACGCGAGAGTTAGAGTTTTCTGTTCGCAATGCGTTTCCAGGAGAATGGGAGGTTATTTCACCGTTTGGCGCAGTAGAGTTTAAAGCTAAGTATAACAAAGATGGCTCAATAGATTTCAAGTTGCCAGCAATGAATCCGGCTTCGTGCATATTTCTTAAGCCGAAAAATATAAATTAATGAGTAGATTATTTGAGTTAATTGCTAAGAATGCAAAAACGGTAATCGCCGCACTAATCGTAGCTGCGGCGATTGGTTACAATTTATGGCGTGATTTGGCGGTTGATGTTTTTCCAGATATTTCGCAGCCTCGCGTCACGATAATGACTGAAGCCGGTGGTCTTACCGCAGAAGAGGTTGAGCAGCTTGTGACAATTCCAATTGAGTCTCAGATGAACGGTATTTCTGGAGTTTCCAAAATACGTTCGAGTTCAAGCGGCGGTCTTTCATTTGTTTGGGTTGATTTTGATTGGAATGTAGACTTATCAAGAGCAAGGTTTGATGTTTTTGATAGGCTTTCTAGAGTTCAAGAAATCTTGCCAAAAGAAGCCCACGCAGAGATAGCTCCTGTAGTATCAGTTACTGGAGAAATAATGCTTGTAGCGCTAACATCAAAAGAAGGTGGCGCTACTGCATTGGAAATGCGCGAGATGGCAGAATACGACTTAAGAACGCGCTTAATGGCGGTGCCTGGCATAGGAGAGGTCGCTGTAATAGGAGGGCGTTTGCCAGAGTTTCGCATCGCAGTAAATCCTTTGAGGTTAGCCACGTTCGGGCTTACCGTTTCAGATGTGATAGAAGCTTCTCGTGATACGCGCACATTTTTAAGTGGCGGTTATCTAGCTAATGTGTTTGGCGATGAAGTACCGCTTAGGCAAGTGGCGCGAGCAGATACGTTAGAGGCGCTACGTAAAAGTCCGGTGCCGCTTGCTAATGGTGGCAGTTTGAAGTTAGGTGATGTTGCAGATGTTACTTTAGCTGGTCAGCCGCGTAGAGGAAGCGCTTCTTTTAATGGACATGAAGCTATAGTTCTTTCGATTCAAAAAGCGCCAGGCGGCAATACACCAGTTTTGACTGAGGAGTTAGAAAAAGTTTTGGCTGATTTTGCTAGCACCGTAAAAGACCGCGGCATAGAGGTTCATAGCCAAGCGTATCGACAGGCAGATTTTATCGCAGCATCTATTAAAGGTGGAGGAGAAGTAGTTCGCGATGCTGTTATAGTAGTAGTTTGTATACTACTTGTGACGTTGCTTGAATTGCGCACATTGATTGTTGTTCTGTGCACGATGCCACTTTCGATACTTTTAGGCTTGGCGTTATTCCCGATGTTTGGTCTAGGTATCAATGTAATGACGCTTGGTGGTTTTGCAGTGGCTGCTGGCGATATAGTTGACGCGGCAATAATTTTTACTGAAGTTGTAAGGCGTAAATTAGGTGAAAACGCTCTTCTTGAGAGAGCGAAGCGTAAGAGCTTGCCAGAAGTAATTGCTAGCGCAGCTTCCTCAGTAGCTCCTGGAGTGCTTTTCTCAACGATGATAGTGGTTTTAGTCTTTTTGCCGCTATTAATGCTTACTGGCTTAGAGGGTAAATTCTTTACACCGCTTGCGCTTTCGTATATTTGCATTTTTGTTATGTCCCTAGTTGCAGCATGGCTAGCAGTTCCATCTCTAGCAAATCTTCTTAAGCTTGGCTCTAAAGTGAAAGAGGACGCTAATAAAAAAGCCCATGCTCTTTCTCCAGGGATTCGAGTTATGCAAGTTCTTTATAAGCCATTTTTAGCTTTGGCGATGCGTTTGCCGAAGACGGTTTTGTTTTTGTCATTTATAGGTTTTGCATTAGCAGTATATGTTGCAACGAATTTTGGCTCAAGTTTCTTGCCGCCATTTCGTGAAGACTCGTTTAATGTCATGATCTCATTGCCGCCTGGGGCCTCGCTAGTAGAAACGGAGAGAGTTAGCCAGTCATGCGTGCCGCTTATAAAGTCTATTCCGGGGGTTTTATCAGTTACCCGTCGCACAGGTAGAGCAGAGCGAGACCAACACGCAGAACCTGTTTCAAGTAGCGAATTTGTAGTTAGAGTTGATTTGAATGGCGATACCGATGCCGTGCGTGATACTATTCGTGATAGGCTCGGTTCGATACCTGGCGCGTCGCTTGTTGTCGGCTATCCTATCGCACACAGAATAAGTGCGGTGCTTTCTGGCACGGAGGCGGAGCTGGCGATAAATATTTTTGGCGAAAAAATTGACTTACTTAGAGAGGCTGCTTCAGAGATGAAGAAGAAACTCGATACCATGAGTGAGGTCGCAGATGTAAGGGCGAATCGTGAAGTTATGGTAAGAACTTTGCGAGTTGAGTATAACATGGATCGTCTCGTTGAGGCTGGGATAACACCTCGTGAGGCAGGAGAGCAGTTGTCTGCCGCCTTTAATGGGTGTGAGGTTGGAGAAGTTAGAGAGGGTATTCGCCGCCGCGCCGTAACAGTTAGATTGTCTGGTGATGAGAATCAGTATGATGATAAGACAGTTCGCTCTTTCGTTCTTTCTAGTAAGTTTGGTAAGCGCGTGACTCTTGGTGAAGTAGCTAATATTTATTATGAAGAAGCTCCAAACCTTATGCTTCGAGAAGGGGGGCTTCGCAAAGCGCTTATTTCGTGTAACCCGTCTCCAGGAGTTGATACTGGTGCATTAGTTGAAAAATTACGTGCAACGCTAGAGCCTGTTGCTGGCAAGTTTGGGCTTTCGGTTTCTTTTGGCGGCAGTTATGAAGCTAGAGAAAGCGCAGAAAAAGATTTAGTGTTCTTAAGTGTAATTCTTTTGGGTGCGGTCTTTTTTATACTTCTTTTTGCGCTTGGTTCAACGCGGTCTGCGTTTTTGGCGTTATTAAATGTTCCGCTAGCGTTAATTGGCTCTGTTATCGCTGTCAAGTTAGCAGATAGTGTGTTATCAGTTTCTTCATTAGTTGGTTTTGTGACAGTGATTGGTTTTACACTTCGCAACGGTATATTACTGTTGAATTGTTATCGCGAAAGAATTGATAGCGGGGCAACATTGATGGAGGCAGTGCGCGAAGGCTCGATGGAGCGTATGGCGCCGATTGTCTTAACCTCATTAACTACAATTATCGCGCTTATCCCAATTATTTTAGCAGCCGACACTCCAGGCGGAGAGTTGTTAGCACCATTGGGAGTTGTGCAGTTTGGCGGGCTTTTAGGCGCTACGATATTAAATTTAATTGTGCTTCCTGCTGCTGCGATTGCTTTTGGGACAGGCTTTGAGACAAAGAAGTTGTCAATTGCCGCGTTTTTAGCTTTGTTCTTAATAGGGTGTAAAAGTTACCAAAGCTCGCCAATAGACTGGCAAGCAGAATTTGAAAAAGCATCTACTAACAAGGTGACTATTTCATCAGTGGAAGACGCTAGGGTTTTGTCATTAGTTGGTAATAGAGAGCTTAATAAGCTCCGACTAAAGGCGGCTAATTCGGCGGCTGTTGCCAAGGAGTATGGGTGGTGGGAAGACCCAGAATTAGATTTTGATTTGATGCGAATAATTGATAGCTCTGATCATCCGGTTTTAGGTGGGGCATCGCTTGCTTTTACAATTCCTTTATCAGGGGCTCTAGAGAAAGAACAGGACGCATCTAAATTATACGCCAAAGCCGATGTGTCGCGTATTCTTGCAAAGGAAAGGGAGATATCTGCTCAAGCTTGCAAATCGGCTGTTCGTATTGCGATGCTTATCGAGAGGCAGAGATTATTGAAAGATTTTGATAATGATATAAGGATAGTTAGAGCAAGAGAAAATGTTGAAAAGCTTCATAAGGCAGGCGAGATAACATCAAGTCAGTTAGCAAGTGTCCATCGTGCGATACATTCATATCGACATTCTTTAATGGATGTGAAGCGTGAACTGGCGCTTGAGAAAACTAATTTCTTAGATCTTTGCGGTTTGGTGCCAACTGCTCAGTTAGAAGTCTTGTTTGAGCCAAAGGCTACCAAGCAAGGCGATTTGTCAATTGAGCCAATGTCGTTTATTAATCACCCCGAGGTAGAGGCTCGGCTGTTAAGTTTAGGCGCTACAGAAAAGCAACTTGAGGCAGAAATAAGACGACAGTATCCAGATTTAAAATTAGGCCCTTCATATGTAAACGAAGAAGGATTAGATCGCATTGGCCTTGTAGCGGGGGTAACCTTGCCGCTTTGGAATCGTAATAGAAAAGCGATAGCGGAAGCAACTGCTCAGCGCGATGAGGCAAGGTTAGAAGTGATAGATGTGTGGCAGCAAATTGTTTCTAAGTACGCACTTACAGCACAAACTCTTAAGCATTTAAATAAGCATCCGCCAATTCCAGCCAGTGAGCTTTTTGAGGTTGATAAATTGGCGGAGGCAGGAGAATTAACTGATTTAGATTATCTAGCTATACGCGGAGAAATATTAGAGCAAAAACTATCAGAGGCAATGTGGCGAGCAGATTTCGCGATGGCACTAGCCGAATTGGAATACTATAAATGAAAATAAGTTATTTTGTAATTGGACTTTTTTTGGCAGGGTGTGATTTTTGTGATAAGCACAATCACGAAAGTCATAAGCATGAAGAGCATAAGCATGAAAGGCAAGATGTTCATCACGAGCATACTCATCAACACGGAGAAAATTGTTCACACAGTAAACAAGAAGAGCATCATTCACATGAGCAAGTAAAGTCTCATGATGATGAGATTAAAACTATAAGGATTAAAAAATCAATTCAAGAGGCGATGGGATTAAAGACTTTCAAGGCTCAAATGCGTCCTATCGCGTCTATTTATTCTTGTTATGGGCGTTTCGAAAACGTTCCAGAATCTAGACAAATTGTCTCAACCCCAATTTCTGGGCGAATTTCTATTTTGGTTAAGCCTTTGGCAAATGTAAAAAAAGGAGATATTCTTTTTACTGTTTATTCACCAGATATAGTTTCTCGCAAGCAAGAGATAGAGATACTTCAAAAGCGTCTAAAAGTTTATCGAGAAATAAAAACAGCAAATGCTAGTTTGGAAAATGAATTAGCAGTAAAAAGGGCACAGCTCGCTTCATTGATTGCAGGAGCAGAAGAAAGAGATGGTTTAATCACGCTTAGGGCAAGTGCTGATGGGTTAGTGGAGCAGTTTGTGGCAAAGAATGGCGATTGGCTAGAGATTGGGGGAGCGGTATTACAGTTAATAAACCCACGCGCTCTCAGATTAAAGGCTCTTGTTCCGTCGGGAGATGCGGAGAAACTTAAAAACGCTAAGAAGGCAGTTGTAGGTCAGTTTTTGGGGACTACAAAACTAGCAATAGGAGATGATTCTGGTATAGTGCCATTATATGTTGTATTTGAAAATGATATAGATGCTATTGCAGGAACAAGAGCGCAAGCTGATATTTATACTATGGAGGATGCGGAAACTTTATATGCTGTGCCAACAAGTGCAATTGTAAAAATGAACTTAGAGCCAGTGGTATTTGTAAAAGATCCTCATGATGCAGAGCATTTTATCGCTGTTCCTGTAATAACGGGCGCGTCAAATGGCAATTGGACACATGTTGATGGTTTGCCGAGTAACGCAGAGGTAGTGGTAGATGGAGTTTATGAGTTGAAGCTTGCTATTTCGGGCGATAAGGTCAAGAGTTCTGGGCATTTTCATGCTGATGGGACTTTTCATGACGGCGACCATTAAGAGTTGAGAATTTTGCAGGGAAAACTTAGTGCTTGCGTTTAGCAAAGTATTATGATATACTTTATATATCTTTTTTGATGGTGGGATACTCAAGTGGTCAACGAGGGCAGACTGTAAATCTGCTGGCTTACGCCTTCCAAGGTTCGAATCCTTGCCCCACCACCATTTTTTTTTGACTCTCTTGCGTGAGTCAAATTTTTTTATAAGTCAAAATTTCAACTCCTATCTTTTTTACTTTAGGTAATTACATGATCTTTTTCTCTTTTCTCTTGTGTAGGTAAAGATTTAATGCTTAATATCACGATAATTTGATATAATACATAAAATATGAAGGACAGATTTTTTACAAAAATTGATTGGGCAGCTTTTTGGACTGCAACCATTGTATCTTTTGCTGTGTATTTTTTTACACTTGGTCCGTCTGTAGGCCTAGAAGACTCTGGAGAACTAGCAACAGCTGGCGCGCATTTAGGTGTTCCTCATCCGCCAGGATATCCGTTTTGGACATTGTGTAGTTGGATATTTTGTAAGCTGTTCTTTTTTGTTACTTATATGGGGCATCCAAGCCCAGCATGGGCTATTAGTTGCTTTTCTGCGGTTGTTGGTGCGCTTGCCGCAGGTTGCACTGCGATGCTAATATGTAGAAGTTCGCGCGATTTTATATCGGGTGATGAAACTATAGAAGGCGTTCCTCCTTTATTGGCCTTCGCAGGCGGCGTAGCAGGCGCTTTAACATTTGCGCTCTCTCCTGTTGAGTGGTCGCAGTCGACAATCGTTGAGATATATTCACTTAACGCGCTATTTCTTATGTGGGTATTTTTGCTTTCGTATAGATGGATGCGCAGACCCAACGATAAGATTCTTTTTATAACAGCATTCGTTTTTGGTCTAGGACTTACTAACTACCAAGTGCTTCTTTTTGCGATAGTTCCTCTTGTAATTATTATCGCAATGCGTAATATTTCGCTTTTCCGCGATGTTTTTGTTTATTTAATTCCCGTTGGACTTGTTTATCAAACATTGAAGATTGGCTGTCTATTCCGTGCTGAGGCATCGATGTCAAGCGACGTCATTAATAAGCATTTGCCAGTTCTTACAACCGCGTCCTGTCCGTCCGGCGTCTTTGTCACTCTTTCAATTCTTCTAGTGCTGGGCGCTTTGGTTTATGTGCTGATGCGCCGCGATACGGTTGAAAAAGCCCAAAAAGCCTTACTGATTGTCGGTGGTACAGGCGTTGTCTGTATGCTTGCATCTGCCACTATATTTAAAGGAGCCTGCATATGGGATGGCGTTACGGCAAATGTCGCGCCTTTGATAAATCCTGTCGTTTACGCGTTTATTGCGGCATTTGTGCTGGCTAGTGTCGTGGCAGGAGCGCTTTCTGCGCTTTCAGAGGAGAAGTTTAATAAATACCTTTTTATATCGGGCGCTCTTTCGATTATTGCTATTTTTATAGCGATGTCCGTCTCTCAAGCCGGTGATTTGGGCTATCAGGGCGAAGATTTCCCATGGGGCAAATCTACATGTGTGTTCATTTTGTTGATAATTGCACTATTTGCGATTTGTTCGTTTATCCCTAAGGGGTTATCGTTCGCTGTCCCAGTAGCCGGGCTACATATTGCAGTATTTATTCTCCTTTCCAAAGGAGCGATGAATGGTCTTACTCATCCTTGTTCTTGGTGGTTTTGGTGGCCGATAGTTTGGAATTTCATCCTTCTTTCGCTAGTGTATTTAACGCTGCCCAATGGCCGCAGTGTAGCGGGGGCCGCATTTTTCGCTCAGCTTGGCGTGTCGTTTTATGTCTATATGCCGATTGTTTCTGATTTGCGCAATCCGCCAATGAACTGGGGTTATCCACGCACATGGGAAGGGTTTAAGCATGCTATCATGCGTGCGCAATATGAAGCGATTAATTTCAGAATGCCCACGATTGGCGGCATAAAGAACTATTTCGGCGACGTGATGCTGCAGTTTACCGATTTCTTCGCGCTCTTTGCCGTGGTTCCTTTCGTTGCCGGGCATTGGATAGTAGACAAGGTGCGCCGCAAAACATTCTGGCAGTGGATGATTGCTGCTTTTGCATGCTTTTTGATGATGTCGGTTCTCCTTATAGGCCTAGCAAATGTTAGAGGCGATGTCCAAGATGGTTTTATCCAAAAGGTAAAGTTTATCTCATCTCACGCAATGATAGCGCTCTGGATTGGCTACGGGTTGGTTTTCGCCTCTGCAGCAATATTGCGCATGCTCTCATCTAAAGGAGTCTCTAAAAAGATTACTTCAAAAATTACTCTAGGTGTAGCGGCATTGTTAGTACTTTCTGCTACATTAATACCTATTCTTCAAAACTATACTAATGATAGGCTTGTTTTTGAGATGGGTGGCTCAGAACAAAATGGTCATACTTTTGGTTGGCAATTTGGCGCATATCAGCTTGAAGGTCATAGAGCAATAAAAGAGCAACTTACTGCTGATGAAGAGCCGCTGCCAGACCCGACATATCCACCGCCAATGGAGAGAGGTGCGGTATTTTTCGGAGGTACAGATCCGGGGAGGTTTGTTCCGACGTATATGATTTATGCGGCGAACTTTAGGCCCGATATTTATCTTATAACGCAAAATGCTCTTGCAGATGATACGTATATGTCGGTAGAGCGTGATCTTTATGGTGATGAGATTTGGATACCAGCTAAAGAAGATTCGGCCGAAGCATTTAATATTTATGTTGATGAAGTTCAGCGTGGCGTAAGACCTGCCAATGGCGATTTAAAAATAGAAAATGGCCGCGTTCAGGTAACTGGTGCATTAGGTGTTATGGAGATAAATGGCATCCTTACGCGCATGATGTTTGATCACGATAAAAACAATCGTGCATTTTATATTGAGGAGAGTTATGTTATCCCTTGGATGTACAATTATCTAGTTCCTCATGGGTTAATAATGAAAATCGAAAAAGAGGAAACTCGTGTTTCAAATAAGCGTGCTACGCAAGATGCAGATTTTTGGGACTGGTATACTCGTAGACTTCTTAAAGACCCAATGTATCGCCGTGATTTCGCCGCGCAGAAAAGTTTCTCGAAACTTCGCACAGCCTTAGCAGGGGCGTATTCGCGCCAGTTGGGGCGCTCAAGGGAAGCGTCTCAAGCTTATCGCGAGGCGTGTTTACTTTATCCAATTTCTCCTGAGGCCGTTTTCCGCTATGCCCAAGAGTCGCTTTTGCCAGAGCGCAAATGGGAAGTAGTCTTAGATCTCATGAAGATGACTGATAGACTAGACCCGAATAATAAGCGCACAGAAAGGATGTACGATTTTGTTAATCGCACAAAGAGTCTTTGTATGGCATTAGAAACGCTTGAGCCTAAGTTGCGTAGCGGAAAATTAGATGATGATTCGAAATTTGCATTGGCAACGTGCTACTACGCATTAGGTAAGGTTAATAAGGCAGCAAAGCTTTTAAATGATATTGCGGCAAAACTAACTTCGATACAAAAGATTAGAACTGCCGCGCGCATATACTTTGACGCTGGTGACAATAAGCAGGCTGAGGGATTTTTGACTAAGTATTTAACTATGGAGCCAACGAGAGACAAAGATGCATGGTTAGAACTTTCTAGAGTTCAGTATCGCATTGGTAAGGTTCAAGACTCGCAAAGAAGTTTTGTCATGGCGTACAGGATAGATGCCCAAGGCGTTATGAATATATTAAGACGTGATAGTGAATTGCAGGCGATAGCAATGCCTCTTTTCCAGAAAGGCAAATAAAAATGAAAGCACCTAAAAAAGGAATTAAGTGGGAAACTTTAGGGTTCGGTTTTTCCGATGTAAACTGCCATATTCGCTTTACATGGAAAAATGGCAAGTGGTCAAAGCCGCGCTTTGTAAAAGAGCCTGAAATCACGATGCATATTGGTGCTTCGTGCCTTCACTATGGTCAGGAATGTTTCGAAGGTATTAAAGCATTTCGTCAGAAGAATGGTAAAATCGTTATTTTTAGACCAGATGAAAATGCTAAGCGTATGTATCGCACTGCTGAGCGCACTTGCATGCCGCCAGTTCCAGTAGATATGTTCGTCGATGCGTGCAAGGCTGTAGTTAAGCGCAATAGCGAATTCGTTCCTCCGTATGGTACGGGAGGGTCGATGTACTTAAGGCCTCTTCTTATTGGTACAGGCCCACAAATAGGTGTTGCGCCCGCGGCAGAATATACATTTATGATTATGGTTATGCCAGTTGGAGCATACTATAAAGGTGGGCTTAAGCCTGTACGCGCAGTTATATTTGACGATTGGGATCGCGCCGCGCCCAATGGTATGGGCGATGTCAAGGTTGGCGGAAACTACGCGGCAAGCCTTTATGCTCACGAAAAGGCTAAACATGCTGGCTGGCCAGTAGAGCTTTATCTTGATGCGAAAACTCACAAATACGTTGAAGAGTTTGCCACTTCAAATTTTGCGGGTATTTCTAAGTCGGGTTCTTATGTTACACCTGATAGCAAATCTGTTTTGCCTTCAGTTACTAATATGTCTATAAAACAAGTCGCAGAAGACCTTGGAATTAAGGTTGAATGCCGCCCAGTTCCTTTTACGGAAATTCGTCGTTTTGAGGCAGTTGCAGCATTAGGCACGGCAGTTGTTATAACGCCAGTTTATGAGATAACTCGTGCAGATAAAGTAATTAAGATTTCTGATCCTGATGTCGTTCACCCTGTCCTTCAAAAGCTTTATGATACCGTTCAGGGTATTCAGTATGGCACAATAAAGGACACTCACAACTGGTGTTTTGAAGTAAAGTGACGCCTCAATTTAGGAGATTATTAGAAAAGCGCGGCATTGAGGATATAGCGAATTTCCTCAATCCGTCAATTAAAAATCTTGAGCCGCCATCATCGCTGTCAGGCGTTGATAAGGCGGCTGAGGAGATTTTTCCTTTCATTTACGACGCTCGCAAAATCGTGGTCTTTGGTGACTATGATTGCGACGGCATTTGTGCGACAGCTGTGATGGTTAGAGTGCTTCGCAAGTTAGGTGCAGATTGCGAAGCGTTTTTGCCAGAGCGTATGGGCGAAGGTTACGGGATGACTAGTGCTTCGCTAGATAGAATGCTTCGTGAGCATCCAGATGTCGCTTTGGTTATTACTGTTGATAATGGTATAAACTCTATTGATGAAGTAGAGCGGCTTAAAAAAATGGGTGTGTCGGTAGTTGTTACTGATCACCATCTGCCAGGCGAGAAATTACCTAATTGTACGATTGTAAATCCTTCGGTAGCATCTACTGAAGCTCTTACGGCGATATGTGGCGCGGCAGTAGCATTTATGCTTGCTAATAGAATAGTAGATATTTCTAAAAGTAAAGGCAAATACACAGGTGGCAAGTTTGGAGGCGAAGCATTAGTTTTAGCAGGACTAGCAACAGTAACTGACGTTATGCCGCTAAAGGGAAATAATCGAATTTTAGTATATGAGGCATTGCGCCGCTTTAATCAGTTTGCGACAGAAGGGCTAAGGCAACTAGTTAGATTAGCACGAGGAGATTTTAATGCTCCAGAAAAGGAAGAGAAAAATCCGACGGTAAAGGATTTTGGCTTTTTAATAGGGCCTCGTATTAATGCGCCAGGACGAATGGCTACAGGGGACGTGGCGCTGAAATTAGTTTTATGTGATGATAATAAATTAGCCTCTAGTGTTGCGCTAGAAGTAGATGCCCATAATAGCGAGCGCAAAAAGATTGAATTAGAGATGATGAACGAGGCGATGGAAAAGGTAGTGCCAAATGCTCCAGCGCAAGTTATAGATTTACCTAATGGCAAGCCAGGAGTGGCAGGCATAGTTGCCTCTCGCATACTAGAGAATTTAGGTAGTGCTGCGCCAGTCTGCGTTATAGCAGGCACTCACGGTAGCGCTAGATCTCCAGAAGGTTTTAATATTCGTGATGCCTTTGAGGCTTGTTCGGAATATCTAGAGCGCTTTGGAGGTCATGCCGCGGCAGCTGGTTTTTCAGTAAAAGACGGTAAGGTAGACGCTTTTCGTCAGGCTCTTTGTGAATATACTCAAAATAATTTCATTCGGGAAGAAAATAAAGAATTAAGCTATGATATTGTTCTTAGCCCTAATGAAATTACAAAAGAGTTCTATAATGAGATACTATCCATGGAGCCTTTTGGCGAAGGCAATGCTGAGCCTTTGTTTAAGCTTGAGAATGTTAAGATTAATGAGGCGAAGGTTTTTGGCGCGAACGAAAAGCATTTGTCTTTTTATGTGTGCGATTATAGGGCGGTTTGGTGGAATCACGGAGAAATCGCCGGTAAGTTATCAAATTCTCAATTAATCGATATTTATTTTTCGATAAAGTCATCAGATTATTCTAGAAAAGGTGTTGAGTTAGTAGTTAAATCAATACCCAAAGTCATGGTAATTTGATATAATAACAATAAATTTTAATAGATGGGGTGATTGGTATGGCAGATAAGATAAGTTTTGAGCCTCCGCGCGGGATGAGAGATTTTTATCCTGCTGATATGGTGTGGCGTAATAAGGTTTTTGATGCGTTTCGTGCATCTGGCGAAGCAGCAGGTTTTCAACCATATGACGCGTGCGTAGTTGAGAATTATGAGCTTTTAGAAAGAAAGTCAGGCGAAGAGGTTGGTTCGCAAATTTATCACTTTCAGGATAAATCAGACAGACACCTAGCATTGCGTCCAGAGATGACGCCTACGCTTGCGCGAATGGTGGCGCAAAAGCAGAAGGAACTCTCGTTCCCTATTAAATGGACGACAATTGCGCAATGTTTCCGCTATGAGCGTATGACAAAAGGCCGCAAACGCGAACATTATCAGTGGAATATCGATATAATTGGTGAAGAGAGCGTTATGGCAGAAGTGGAAATTCTTTCTGCCGCAGTTGATGCGCTTTGCCGCATGGGGCTTTCAAAGTCAGATTTTAAGGTTCATGTTTCTTCTCGTAAGTTTCTTGGTCAGTTGCTTGAGAAAAGCGGTATTGCTCCAGAAAAGCATGCGCAGGTGTTTCTAGCTCTTGATAAGCGCGGCAAAATGCCAGATGCCGAAATTGCAGCAATGCTTAAGGACGGCTCGCTTAGCGATGAAGAAGTGGCGGCAACTTTTGCGATAATGGATTTAAAGTCGTTTGAGGGCTGCCCTGAACTGGAAGAGCTATTTCGCTTGGCAAAGGTCGCTGGCTTTGCAGATTGTCTAGAGTTTGATATATCTGTAATTCGTGGCCTTAGTTATTATACGGGCATTGTCTTTGAATGCTTTGATGTCGCTAGAGAGTTTCGTGCGATTTTCGGTGGTGGGCGTTATGATAATCTTTTAACGTCTATCGGTGGTGAAAAGGCAACAGCCGTTGGGTTAGGCTTTGGCGACGTGGTAGTTACAGAACTACTTAAGTCTCGTCTTGGCGATACTGCGATTTCTGCTAAGAAGGGCTATACTATCGGTTATATGTTTGCTGAGCAGCGAGAGGCGGCCCTTAAGTTTGCCTCGTCATTAAGGGCGCGTGGAGAGAAGGTAGATTTAGCGCTTGCTCCGCAGAAGCCTAAAAAGTTTTTCTCGCGTGCTAATCAAAGTGGTGCTTTATATGCTTCGTTTATTGGGCCTGATGATGTTCAACAAGGTGTAGTAAGAGTTAAAAATCTTGAGACATCAACAGAGTCAAAAGAGGAGTTGGTCTAATGGTGTTACGTTTTGTTATCGCGAGCTTGGCGTTTTTAGCAACGTGCGTTTTTGCGCAGGCTAATTCTGTGCACGCGATAATAAAACTTTTAAATTCTCGCTCTTCTGGCAGTCCCAAGGGATATGCAGATGCTGCAGAAATCGTCGCGCAAGATGCTGAAAATGGGCAGGTATTGCAGAGGTTTGTAATAGCAGTAGTTGCATTACAATCAGATGCGCCGCCTGCAGCGAGAAAACTTTCAGATTCAGTACGCACAAAATATTTAGCAGAAACGCGCGACAAAATCCGCGATTTGGCTGAACGCAAAGGCAATGGGCTAGCGTGGTATCTTTTGTCTCTAGAAGAAAATAATAAGGATTTTCTAAAACGCGCCGCGTCCGCAGGTAATGTTCAAGCTCTAAATGCGTGGGGTACGCAGCTTATCATGGGTGCGTTTACTTCTGATTTGGTGCCTTCAAATAAAGTTGAAGAGATTCTCGTTGAAGGGTTTAACTGCTTTAAAAAGGCTGCCTCAAAGGCCGATGCTAACGGAGCGTATAATTTAGGCGTTTGTTATATGAACGGCTATGGTTGCAAGAAAGATCAAGACCTAGCGTTTAATTGTTTTAGAACAGCGGCAGAAATGGGACACCCAGAAGCGTTTAATAACATTGGTGGTTGTTATAGAGACGGCAGAGTGGTGCGTAAGAATTTAGAGCTGGCGACTAAATTTTTCGAGAAAAGTGCCAATATGGGCAATGCCTATGGGCAATATAATTATGCGTTAGCTTTACAGCGTGGCGAAGGCATAGGCAAGGATGAAAAGCGAGCGTTTGAGTTCTTTACTAAAGCGTCTGATAACGATAGTGCTGAAGCAATGAATTCTCTTGCAATGTGTTACTTTAACGGCACAGGCACTAATCAAGATTTATATAAAGCAGTTCAATTGTATCGCAAGAGTGCCTCGCTAGGTTTAGCAATAGCGATGGACAATCTTGCAACTTGTTATGATTTAGGCAAAGGCGTTACGAAGTCAAAAGAAAAGGCTGTTGAGTGGAGAGTTCGCGCAAGTGCTGCTCGCGGCGATAGAAATGCGCGCGCTTGGTTAGAGAAAAACGGGTATCCCGCCTTATGAGACTTTTGATGATAGGCGACGTCGTAGGCGGCGCTGGCCGCTTAATGCTAGAGCGTAATATTCCGCGTCTGAGGCGTGAGCTTTCTCTAGATGCGGTAGTCGTTAATGGCGAGAATTGTGCCGCAGGTAGTGGCATAACAATGGCATTGGCGGAGAAGATATTTGCTTCAGGAGTTGATGCTATTACGCTTGGTGATCACACGTGGGGACAAAAAGAGTTTGCTGCACAAATTTCGTCTATAAATAATCTCGTGCGCCCAGCAAATTTCACCAACACCTGTCCAGGGCGTGGTTGGAATATAGTCGTCATGCCGACATTCCGTTTCGCTATAGTTAATGTTCAAGGGCGCGTTTTTATGCAGCCAGTAGACTGCCCGTTTCAAGCTCTTGAAAAAGCATTAAATGAAATACCGCGCGATATTCCTGTGTTTGTAGATTTTCACGCAGAAGCTACGAGTGAAAAGATGACTTTTGCTCATTACTTCGACGGTAAGGTTACTGCGATTGTAGGCACGCACACGCATGTTCAGACATCAGATGCAGCGCTTCTGCCTAAGGGTACGGCGTATGTCACTGATCTTGGCATGGTAGGGCCATATATCTCGTCAATAGGCAGAGATTTAAAGCCGGTTACTAAAAAATTTATCACAGGTATGCCTTCGCGTTTTGAGGTGGCTACTGGCCCATGTACGCTTGAAGGTGCAATTATAGAATTCGATGCTGCGACGAAGGCGGCTCAATCGATAGAAACTATTCGGATACGTGAATGAAACTTGAACACATAAGAAATTTCTGTATTATCGCACACGTCGACCACGGCAAGACGACGCTTTCTGATAGACTGCTTGAGCTTACCGGCACTCTAACAGTAAGAGAGCTAAAAGAGCAAACGTTAGACGCGATGGATCTTGAGCGTGAGCGTGGTATTACAATTAAGTCTCACCCTGTGACAATGCGCTACACCGCAAAGGATGGCCGCACATATCAATTTAATCTTCTTGATACTCCTGGTCACGTTGACTTTGCTTATGAAGTGTCGCGTTCGATGGGAGCTTGTGAAGGAGCGCTCTTGGTTGTAGATGCTGCGCAAGGTGTTGAGGCTCAAACTGTTGCTAATACATATTTTGCAATTGGTGCAAATCTTGAAATAGTTCCAGTTCTTAATAAGGTAGATTTGCCGAGTGCGGATGTTAAAGAAGTCTGCCGCGAGATGGAAGATATTTTAGCTATCGAGATGGATGAGCCGCTTCTGGTCTCTGCTAAGACTGGGCTTGGGTGTGCAGATGTTCTAGAGGCGATAGTTCACAGAGTTCCACCCCCAGAGACAAAAGGTGCAGACGCTCCTCTTAGGGCTTTAGTTTTCGATTCGGTATTTGACGAATTTCGTGGTGTTATTACTTACATAAGAATTATTGACGGATCGCTTTCAGCTGGGCAGAACGTTAAGTTTATGGGTAATGGCGTTACAACTACCGTGCATGAAGTTGGTATTTTCTCGCCCACCAAAAAGCCAGTTAAGTCGCTTAGCGCAGGCGAAGTCGGATATATGGTTGGCACAGTGAAAGATCCAAGTGAAATTAAAATTGGTGATACTGTAACAACAACGCGTCTAGGCGCGGAGGAGCCTCTGCCTGGCTTTCAGGATATTCGCCCAACAGTTTTCTGTGGCATATATCCAATGAGCACCGACGAATTTCAAAAAGTATCCGCAGGACTAGAAAAGCTTCATCTTAACGACAGCGCATTTACTTTCCATCATGAAAGCTCGTTGGCGCTAGGTTTTGGCTTTAGATGTGGGTTCTTAGGCCTTCTTCACATGGAGATTGTGCAAGAGCGTCTTCGCAGAGAGTTTGGGTTGGATATTATCTCAACAAGCCCAGGTGTAGTTTACAAATTAAAGATGAAATCTGGTGAAGTTAAAGATCTTGATAATCCTCTCCAGATGCCAGACCCAAGTGCGCTAGAGTCTATTTCAGAGCCGATATTAAAGGCGCGAATTATAACTCCATCAGGCTCGATAGGCGATGTAATGCGTATCGTGATGGATAGGCGTGGTTTTATAGAGGGCACTGAAACGATAGATGCTAAGAGGGTGATGCTTACTTGTATGTTGCCCCTTAACGAGATATTGATTGATTTCCATGATACGCTGAAAAGTGTTTCTCACGGTTATGCATCAATGGACTACGAGCCAGCAGGTTATCAAGAGTCTGATATCGTAAAGATGGACATTCTTCTTAATGCTGAAACTGTGGATGCTTTTGCTACGATGGTTCATCGCGATAAGGCTCGCGCTCGTGGTATGCAGATGTGCAAGGCACTTGCAGATACTATTCCGCCTCACCAGTTCAAAATTCCTGTTCAAGCTGCTATCGGCAAGGAAATTATCGCGCGTGAAGATATTAGGCCGTTCAGAAAAGATGTCTTAGCTAAACTCTATGGTGGCGATGTTACGCGTAAGATGAAGGTGCTTGAAAAGCAGAAACGAGGCAAGGCGCGAATGAAAGAATTCGGCCATGTCAATGTGCCGCAGTCAGCGTTCATCGCCGTTCTTAAAGGCGGCGTAAAGGAGAAGTAAAAAATGCTTAAGAAACTTTTTTCGGCAAGTGTTTTATTGGCGTTTGCAGGTTGTTTTACGCTTACAGAGACTCAATATCCCGAAACGCAGTTGACGCGGTCTGACGATTTCAAAACAATCACCATCAAGGGGTTCGAGGCCTCTCTGACAGAGTATGTCACGATGTATGGCATAGAGACGGTGTATGTGCCAGGTTATTATGGCAGGCGCTATTGGTATCCGGGGCGGCTGCACAACGTCCAGACCGCTACGAGCATCCAGCAGGACCGCTCTACAGACCGTTTTCTTGTTCAAGCCAAAGATAGGTTAGAAGAGGCGGGTTTTAATATCAAAGCAAATCCAGCAAATTATGTTGTTGAAGTAAGGTTTACTGGTCCTTTTTGGGGTAGTGAGGGTAAGCGCGCGCTATGGTATTTCTTGACGGCTCTTACGTGTGATAAAGCTGAACAGTCTTGGCACGCGAAGCTAAAGGTGTATGATAACAACACGGGCAAACTTCTTTTTGTCCGCGATTATCAGCAAGAGTATTCCGCGACGGGCTTTTCGCCTCTGCCGCTTTTAGGTATGGCTTGCTATGAGCGGACCGAACCTAATTATATGCAGTGCTGGGCGCTTCACGCTTTAACAGATCGTGCAACGGCGGATGCCAGCGCGTTTTTGGGTAGTTTGAAGAAATGACGGGCAGTAAAGTCCATAAAAAGGACCTCGCCATATATGGCGGCGAAAAAGCCGTCCCGATTTGTCTGCCGAAGTGGCCTTCCTTTTCAAACGGGGCTTTTGAGGCCGTCAAGAGCGTATTAAAAAGCGGAAAGACAAACTACCGCGGAGGCAACCGAGGAGTTTTTTTTGAGGAAGAGTTCGCGAAGTGGGCTGAAACAAAGAATGCTATTCTCGTTTCAAGCGGAACCGCGGCGTTGCACTTGGCGCTTGAGGCGTTAGGCATCGGAGAAGGAGACGAGGTTATCTGCACGCCGTATTCCTTTCGCGCAAGCTGGACCGCCATTTCTAATGCGGGAGCGAAAGTGGTCTTCGCCGATGTCGGTGATGACCACATGATCAACGCCCAGACTATAGAAAAAGCGATAACCAAACGAACGAAGGCTGTCGTCGTCGTGCATCTTTATGGACAGGTGGCGGATATGGCGCCTATACTTGCTCTGGCGCGAAAATGTTCGCTTAAGGTTATTGAAGACTGCGCGCAGTGTTTAGGCGGCAGTTATTGCGCGCGCAAGGTCGGTACGCTGGGCGATGCCGGGTGTTTTTCGTTTTGCCAAACCAAACACATAACCTCTGGCGGCGAAGGCGGAATGGTGGTTTGCAGATCAAAGAAGGTTGCCGATAACGTTCGTTCGCTTCGTGAGCACGGGTGGGTAGTAGGTTCTGAGCCCAGATGTTATGGCAATATTGCAGGTTATAATTTTAGGCTCTCGGAAATGCAGTCTGCAGTAGGGCTTTCAGAGTTCTCGCGTTTAGAGACTTGGAATTTACCGCGTAGAAGAAAATTAGCGCTTAAATTTATCGAGGGCTTTAAAAATCATCCACTTGTAAAGAGCTTGCCAATAGATGATGAAAAAAGGAGAGCTAGTTTTTGGCTTGTGCCAATAGTTATTGACGTGGCAAAATTGAAAGTCTCGTTAAAGCACTTTGCTCAATCCCTCCAAGCAGAAGGAGCGCCTCTTTACAGAGTCCTTTGGCCGCTTGGCGAGAAATTGCCAAATGCTACCTCGTTAACATCGTCGACAATTGCGTTTTGGGTGCATCCAAATTACAGTTGTAAAATTGTAGACGCCACACTTCGGGCGTTCGATAAAGTAGCCAAGGTATATATGAAATGAAGTTTACGGCGCTTGATTTTGAGACTACGGGCTATAAGGATGGTTGCACAAATGAGCCGTGGCAATTAGGGCTAGTAGTAGTAGAGGATGGTGTTATAACTCATGAAAAAGAGTGGTTTTTTAAAACACGCCTTACGCCAGAAGCAAATGAGTTTATGCAAGAGTGGTGTTCGTTTTATCCTTATTTAGATTCAACTAGGCTTGTTGCGCATAATATTTCTACAGAACGAACTATTTTAACGCGAGCTGCTCCTTTAACGAAATTTGGCCCGTGGGTTGATACTCTGAAACTTTGTAAGGCAATATATCCAAAACTAGAAGGTTATTCGCTTTCGGAGGTATGCACGACATTCGGGCTAGTGCCAGATATGCCAGGGCGCACGTGGCACGATGCTCTTTATGACGCAGTTGCGTGTGCTAAATTAGCGATTTTCTTGTCAGCATGGAATTAATTAAGAAAGTCATTGTATATGAAAATTTTATTTATTAGCGATATTCATGGTGTTCCATCAACTCTTGAAGCAGCGCTTGAGAAGGCGCAGTCGTTAGAGTTTGATAAGTTAGTTCTTCTTGGGGATCTTCTTTACCATGGTCCTAGAAATGGAGTGCCTGATTATTATGATCCATTAAAGGTTGCAGAAATTTTAAACAAGTACTCAGAGAAAACTGTTGCTGTTCGTGGCAATTGTGACGCGGAGGTTGATCAGGCAATGGTCAAATTTCCCATTATGGATGAGTATCGTATTCTTGACGCGGGCAATTGCAAATTTTTTCTAACGCATGGGCATCATTGGAACGAGTCTAGAATTCCACCGCAGGGCACGGCTGATGTATTAGTTCATGGACACACGCACTTAAGAGAGCATAAAAAGCTTGAGTGCGGACTTACTATTTTTAATCCAGGCTCAGTTTCTCTGCCGCGCGGAGGATTTGCCCGGTCATTTGGTTATTACGACTCTGAGCAGCTTCACATAATAGAATTTTAAGTTTTATGTGCTTTAGGATATTATTTTTAAAAGATAAATTTATATTGCTTGCAATTTGAGATGTAAATTTGGTATACTATTCAAGATTACGCATCTTTAGGTTGCCACTTTAGCTCAGTAGGTAGAGCACATCCTTGGTAAGGATGAGGTCGACGGTTCGATTCCGTTAGGTGGCTCCAGGGGTGCGTGAAAGAAGTAAAAATAACAACTCACAGGAGTCAATAAAATGGCTAAGGAAACATTCGAACGCGGTGGTAAACCGCACGTGAACGTCGGCACAATCGGCCACGTCGACCACGGTAAGACAACCC
>JAGBZX010000003.1 GCA_017628025.1 Kiritimatiellia bacterium
ACATCGATTTTGCGGCCTTTCTTTTTCGCCGCTTGGGTACGAATCACGCGCGCAAGCGCGCTTAGGCGAAAAACCGGCGCGTCAAAATCGGGTCTTTGCCGTTTTTTCCGCCGTCGCTGTGCAGGCTGCCGAATCGACTCTGGCTCTGCGGCCTTCAAGAAAACGGCTCTTGCGCCTAAAAAGCATCTTTAGATGAAAAAGTCTACAACGAAAAAGAAAGGGTGTGAAAATAAATTTTTATAGGGTTTTATTGGGCTTTTTTGAAAACTGGGATAAATTAAACAATGAACATAAAGGTCAACTTTTAAATTATCTTCGCATTACAGGTTTATCATTAGGACTGTTGATTAACTTTAGGTCATATCCAGTGGTTGAAATTCTACGTTTAGTGAACTAATTCTTAAAAATCAACCTTTCTCGCATAATATTTTCGTGTTATTTCGTGTGCCGCGTTAGCGGCTTTAGTGTCCCGAGGTATTACCAGGTGCCGTTAGGCATGCGCGTGGAGCGGCGTGTGTTTAAGACCGAAGGGCTTAATGACAGAAGTAGCCGCTATCCGCGCATAGGTCGCGATAGCGACGACTGGTAACACCTCGGGGTTTCGTGGTCGCGCCAGTGGCGCAATGAATGATAAGGTATGGAAATAAAAAAAGGAGGCGTTGCCGCCTCCTCTTTTTTTAATCCATCTATTTGGATTACTTCTTGATTCGGATAAATCCTCTCGTAGCTCCGCTACCGAACTTAATCTTCACGGAAACATCTTTTTGAGTATCGCCCTGTGTCACCTCTATATTGTCGCTTTCTGGCGTGGCCCAATCACCTGTGGTAAGATCCGTACGAATCTTGACAAGTTCTTTGACCTTATCCTTAGCAACCTTGACAAGCTCTACGCTTTCGCCCTGAGTGACCTTGACCTTGAACGTCCAATCACCAGCTTCAGCGCCTACGCTTGTATCAGCAGCAACTTCAGCAAGCTCAACCTTAGGCTCTTCAGTAAAGAGTACCTCAGCACCGAGCGTAAGAGACTCTACGATGTAAGTCTTTTCTTCGCTTGTAAGTCCCGTTGGTACTATATCAGCACCTTTGACGTCCTTGATGTAGCTTACAAGAGCATCATACTCTGCCTTGGTATCGATTTCTGCGGCAACTTCTTCACTAAAGATTTCCTCAACCTTATCAGCTGCAGTTGCATCGTCCGTAGCGCCAGCCCATGGATCAACAGGCGTGACCGCATTCCACACAGCTACTAATGTGGTGTTTCTATAAACGGTGTTGCCTGATGACACAATTGTTCCATTAGTGTATTCCCAATGGCTGAATTCAAAGCCTTCGACATTAGCGAGTGTTACTAAGTCTTCAGCTTTAATCTCGTATCCGGCGTTTTCAGAGACATCTACAACAATATCTTCTGGTGCAACACTGTAAGCAGTTTGATAAGTAATTTTAATGTTCCAAGCTAAGGTGAGCGTTACGTCGCCAGTAATTACATCGCCTACCTTTACCATTGTACCATCACTATACTTATACCCGAAGAAGTTGTAGCCGTCCATTGTAAACGTTTCGAGCTGAGCTTCAGTAAGTGCAAACTCACCATTTGCAACAGCGGGCATTACTGTCTTTGAAGCTGGGTTCGTTGCGCCTGGCCTATTTATGTAGCTAATCGTGTAAGGCTTGATCGACCAAACAGCCGTGAGTGTGACATCGCCAGTAATCGTGGTGACATCAGCCTCAACAAGAGCATCACCGAGCTTCCAGCCGCCGAAGACATAGCCTTTAGCAGAGAGTTCAGGCAACCTATTAGCTGGGATAGCCGTAGCCCCATTAGCATCATAAGGCATTAACGTTGTAGCAGTAGGCACATCGCCAATCTCTGTTGCGTAAGAGATCGTGTACTCCCTAATTACCCAACTTGCAGTAAGTGTAACATCAGCGGTAATCTGATCACCGACCTTGGCAATGACATTATTTTCACCGCCTGGCATCCACCATTTTGAGAACCTATAGCCGTTTGCGTCAGCAAGAGGTGCGAGGTCTTCTTCAGTAAGGGCATATGGAGTGCCTGCCTGAACAGTAACTGTCTTTGCCTCTGGAACTACGCCTGTCGTAGAGCTATACGTAATCGTGTATGTAACTGTCTCTGGCTCTGGGTCAGGTTCTTCGCCGCCGCCAAGAGCAACAGTCCAGTATTCTGTAGATTCATCGTAATTTGCAACACATCCCGTAAGAACAGAACCTACGTGTTCAAATTGACCCGCATCACCCTTGAACGAACCACCTGAAATTTGGAGATAATCAGATCCACCATCGTTCGTCACTATGCCGTCAAAATAACCAGCTGTAATTTCGACAAGCGAATCTTGAGAATACATAACATCTTGAGTTATATAGATCGCATCACCAGGTGTTACTTTTACTGTACCGTCTTCGTTTAATCTTATCGCTGGCAAAACATGTCCAATTTCAGGTGTGCTATTAATTATCTTGAGCTTGCCAGCGTATACGATAATCGTTGCCTCATATGTAGCCCCATAAGCAGGATCAAAGGTCGCTTGAATCGTTTTGCCTGCAAGATCGAGTATTACGTCTTGCCCGTCAATTTTGACAGCCTCATCTTCTCCACCAGCAGGTAGCACTACATTTTGGCAAAGCTTAATTGTCTTGTCCTCGCCGAGATTTTCGAGAGCTTTGGCAAATGTTTCGTAATAAGCTCCACCAACCATGAAGTTATTAGCCTTTGTTGTGATTGCTAAGGAGGGGTTGTTATTCCCTTCTTCAACAGTAACTACACCTTCACCTTCACCTTCTGCAAAATTGCAGTTCTGATGAGTTACATTCGCCGTAAAGCCGTCAATTGGAGTATAGGTAATGGTAATTGTGCCGCCTGTTGGAGGAAGTTCAATTGTCTTTGCCTTAAGAGCGAGTGCATCAGTATCAAGCTCTACTTCCTCACCATCACCAACTGTGTAAGAAAGCGACGCGATATTAGCATCCCATGTAAGATTGAAGTACTTTACATCTGGGCAAGGGTCAACCGTTGTAACAGTAACTTCGTCAATCTTACCCATACCGCTGTAACCAACGCAAGAAAGCGTTTCTTCAGCGCTACCAGTGGTAATCAAGCTGGGGAAGACATCAATCGTCTCAGTTTCAGGCTGAGGAGTTTCCTCTTGCTCTGGAGTTTCATCACCTTCTTCTTGAGCTTCAGGCTCCTGAACTAAAGCAGTGTAAGTTGCGCTCACCTTTGTAAGCTTCGTTACGTCATTAAGATCCTCGCTATCGCTAATATAAACGAGGAAGCCAGGATTGCCGCTAGCAGTAAGTGTTTTGCCAGACTTAATAACAAGGCGATACCACTTATCAGCCTCCCAAGGCTTACCATTAATCTCATTAACTTCATATGTGCGAGGACCAGCGTCAGAACCGCAAGTAATCAAGAGGTTCGTCGAAGGATCCTCGGTCTCCATATTCTTTTCTCTCATCCACACGACGATTTTGTCCTGCGAAGAGCTAATCGCACTCTCGGTGCTTTCATCGGCTGCCGTAAACTGAACGCGCGTATCAATATAGACGCTACCCATGTCATACGCAACTGTAGCGTTATTTTCGCCAACACCGATACGGCGATATACGGGAGCATCAGTATCGAGTTCGAGATAAGCCTCAACTTCTCCTTGTGCCGCATTTTCAGGAATAGCAGCATAAGGTCTTACCGTACCAATTACTGTAGTGGCCGCGAAGTTATTACCTTCACCATCAACCCAATAAGGCCTATTCACGCCGTCATTAGTGTCCTGTGTGTCAGGCAATTTTGCGTCATAATCGAGCTCTAGCTTCTCATAAGAGAGGTAGTTGTCGAAGTCTAAGAAGTTGATTGGCGCAACTTCATCCGCCATCGCAGACTGCACGCCGAACGCGACCGCTATCGACGCAACTACTGATTTTATTAGTTTTTTCATGTTTTTCCCCTTGCTTTTCCAATTGCTTTTTCCAACTGTCAATTGTATTCTACCAAAATTTTTAAAATTTTACAATACCCTTCTAAAAAAAATTTTTTTATCACCCAAATGGGGGAAGTCACCCTCCTTACCCACTACTAAACCACAAAAAGTCTCTCCTTAAACGAAATTATTTAGAACACAAAACTTTTTCGGCGTTTGTAAACGTTAATTCCGCAAAATCCTCAGCTGTTTTCCCCCTAAGCTCAGCTAAGAATCTACATGTATGCTCTATAAACGAAGGTTCGTTGACCTTGCCCCTCATCGGGACAGGCGCTAAAAATGGCGAATCTGTTTCTATTAAAATTCTATCATCTGGCACTACTGACGCGCTTTCGCGCACATTGTCAGCTGCTCTAAAAGTAACTATGCCAGAATAAGAAATATAAAACCCTAGGTCTAAAAGCTTCTTAGAAAAGCCCACAGACCCCGTAAAACAATGAATTATCCCTCTAGATGGTATCTCCTTCAAAATCGAAAGCGTATCTTCGTCCGCCATTCGCGTATGAACAACTACTGGCAAATCTCGCGCTTTCGCCTCTTCAAGCCCCATAGCGAAAAGCTCCTTCTGCTTATCCTTCGTATCTGGCGAATAATAATAATCTAGCCCTATTTCACCCCACGCAGAAAGCTTTTCTTCTCCTATTTTGGGTAATTTCTCATTAATCTGGTCGCGGTCATAGCCTACAGCCGCCAGTAGACCAACTTTATCGCGCGCGACTAGCGCCGCCTCATTCAAAGCGACACTGCCGCCTACAGCCAAAATCTTTTCTACGCCAACCTTACGCGCTCTTTCTACTATTGATGAAATCTCATCGGCATGAGCTCTTTCAAAATGACAATGTGTATCAAATAATCTCATATCTTCCTCACTATTTCACACGAGCGAGACGACCCTATCCTCGAAGCGCCTGCCTCAATCATAGCTATCGCGCTATCCCTAGTGCGGACACCGCCTGCCGCCTTCACCCCCATCTTTTCTCCGACACATTCTCTCATTAACCTAACATCTCCCGTCGTAGCACCACCTGCCGCAAACCCTGTAGATGTTTTAACAAAATCAAAACCCGCCTCCTTCGCCATCGTGCAAGAGGCAATCTTCTCCTCTTGAGTTAGCTCACAGCACTCAATTATAAGTTTTGACGTGGCTCGCCCCTTGCATACCGCGGCAAGCTTTTCTAGCTCTTCTCTGCATAAGGCGCGGTCATACTTCAATAGCCTAATATTTATCACGAAATCAAGTTCGTCTGCGCCATTGGCTATCGCGTCTTCTGCCTCAAAGACCTTTACGCTAGTTGTGTTCTGCCCAAGAGGAAAGCCTATAACCGTGCACACTTTTACGCTGCTGCCCTCTAAAAGGCTCTTTGCCAGTTTAACTTCTGCAGGATTAACGCACACCGTAGCAAAGCCGCCTTTAACAGCCTCGTCACAAAGAACCTTAACTGCGTTCTTCTCGCCGGCTCTACCAAGAAACGTGTGATCAATATATGATGCGATATTTTCCATAAATCTCCCTTTTAAAATGACGCGATAGTCCTAAGTGCCGCGCACGTCTCTCGTACATCATGCACTCGTACGCAACTAGCCCCTTGCATTACTGCCCACAGAGCTAACGCTACGGAACTTGCCGCGTCAAAAGCGTACTTCTGAGTAGCAAGGTGCTTTACTATGCGCTTTCTACTAACTCCTATAAGCGTTTTTGCCATCTTCGATAATTGTGGTATCGATTTTAATAGTTCTATATCTTCTTCTCGAGTTGTTCCAAAGCCAATCATCGGATCAATATATGCGTCTTCTAAGAAGCCTCTTTCTTTAACTAAAGAAATACACTTTGAAGGAACTACAAACTTCAAATCTTCGAATCGCTCCTTTAATGTGAGTATCGCTGGAACATACTCTTCATAAACACAATTAATGATACTTACGCCCAAATCTGCCGCGCGCTCTGCAGTCTCTACGTGATAAGTATCAACGCTCAAAAGGACATCACTTTTGCTAACGCCACGAATAACATCACTTATTCTCGACCACTCTTCTTGCCACGAAACTTTAGTAGCACCAGGCCTCGTGGACTCACCGCCGATATCTATTATATCGGCGCCATCGTCCATAAATTGCCGCGCCCTGCCAATGGCAGCGGCACTTGAAAAATAACGCCCGCCGTCCGAAAACGAATCGGGCGTCACGTTGAGTATCGCCATTACCTGTGGATTCACGTTTCGCGCGAAAAAACTTAAAGAGTCTTCGCAACGACCGCCGTCGCGATCGAAAGAGCCAAAACCGCCAGGCCCGCCGCCAAGACGAGCCTCGTCTTGAGTTTGGTGCCTTTCCATTCGCCAAGCACGATGCCAAGTAGCGAGCTGAATAGCACGCACGAACCCATCACGACCGCAAACGAAATATAGCGCATTTCTCCCATCGCCGGCTCGCCCGCCTTCTGACAGGCAAACTGCATCGCCCAAATAACACCGGCTAATGCAGCTAAGAACCACGCGTTAGTAGGCTTAGTATAATCAGCAAATGATTTGTTCTTGAAATTTTGCCACAAGCACCACGCCGCATTAACTGCAAAGCCTCCCCAAAGAACAACAACTAAAACTGGCATACCAATCCACTTGGCATCAACACCAGAAGCTAAAGCGGCTTGCTCAAGATCTAACCCACCTTGAAGGCCAAAGTTCATACCAGCAGAAGCCACGCCGGAAAAAAGCGCTACCATAATGCCCTTTTTAAAGTTAAATTCCGCAACGGCTTTCTTTTTTGCTTCAGCATCAAGTTCGCCTTCTTTAAATTTCCCGGAAAGCCCGACTAAAACAATGCCGACTAAAGATATCATAACAGAAACTAAAGTTACTATCGCAGGTGTATCCTTAACTAGTTCCGCAGCCTTACCCGTAACTAACGGTGGAATAAGAGTACCAGTAGCAGAGCAAAGCCCACAACCAATTGCTAGCCCTAGCCCAATTCCGAGATAGCGAATCATTAATCCCCATGTAAGTCCCCCTAGCCCCCACAACGCACCAAAGCCAATGCATCTAACAAGTGTAGATTTATCTGCCGCGCAAATCACATCAAGAAACCCCGGGCAAGTTAAATACGCTAATGCAAACGGAAAAACAACAAGTCCTGCTATAGCATAAATAAACCAATAGGATTCATATCTTACTTCTTTAATGCCTCTAAATGGCAACGCAAACGCCGCGCCCGCAATACCGCCAAGCGCACAGATTAATGTTCCGATTGTTGAGTTCATTTTATTCTCCCTTCTTTTTATCTCTCCGATTTCGGAGGTATCCCTAATAAGTCACGATATTTAGCAACTGTCCTTCTGGCTATCGGAAAGCCCGACTCTTTAAGCTTCTTGGCTAGCGACTCATCTGAATATGGACAGGCGCTATCTTCTGAAGAAACAATCTCTCGGAGTTTTGCCATAACAGACTCTTGAGAAAACGCAACACCATCTTTGGTTGTAACACCTGATGTGAAAAAGCGTCTAAGTTCAATTATGCCGCGAGGAGTTGAAGCATATTTATCTCGCACAGCACGCGAAACTGTCGCTACCGACACACCTGCTTTTTTTGCCACTTCGCTTTCCGTAAGAGGCTTGAGCGCCTTAAAACCTAAATCAAAAAAATCCTGTTGCCGAGTGAAAATTTCTGTAGCAATAGTTTCTATCGTGCGTTGTCTACGCTTAATCGATTCGCACAAAGCCATCGCCGCATTAATTTTCTCAATAGTATATTCTCTGACATCTTGGCGCGGGCTATTTAAATTTTCTTTAAAGCTTTTGGAGATTTTAATTTCTGGCAATGACCTAGCATCTGTCTCTGGCACCCAGCGCCCATCAAGTTTTACAGCGCGAACTTCTGGATTTAAGTATTCGACTTTATCTTTTTCGCTCGGGAATAATCTACCAGGGCGAGGATTGAGAGTTCGCAAATATCCCAACGCTTTTTTATATTGCTCCTGAGTAATACCCAAGGTTTTTGAAACTTCTTTATCTTTACCCGCGGCAATTAATGGGAGCATCTTATCAATCATTTGCGTTACCATTTTACGATATTGCAAATTCTCAATTAAGTCAACTTGAACGAGCAAACACTCTCTAAGAGTTTGTGCCCCACACCCGACAGGATCAAACTGCATAATCTCATTGAGGATTTGCTCTATCTCCTCTTTTGTCTTACCAAAAGACATTTGGACGTCCGCTAATGAGCCGACATAATAACCATCATCATTCAAGTTACCGATAAGAACTTCTGCTGCTTCATAATCTGATTGCGGAATACTGGAGTATGGCAACTGTTTTAATAAATGCGTCTGAAGCGACTCTTCTTCGACTTGCTTATCAAAAAAGGCCTGTCTCTTTTCTGCAGCAGACTCATCGCTGCTGAGCCCTGGCGTATAATCGTCTTCAGGATAATCAGGTTCGTTTTGCGAGTACTCCTGATCATCAGCATTGCCCAAAGGAGCTTCAAGAACATTCTCGACGCTCTCAATAGCGGGATTGCGAGCCATCTCCTGAAAAATTTCTGCTCTAAGCTCAGGCAACGACTTGGCTAACAGATTGAGAGACTCAATCTGCTGCGGTGCCAGATTCAACCTCTGGTTTTGAGCTTGCCCTTGTCTTTGAACAACGTTCTGCACTTACTTTTTTAGCTCTACTACCGCCTTGTTGATATCGGCGAAAATTGCGGCCAGTTTCGCCTTTGGAACTGTTGAGAAAGCTATTCTCAAAAGCCCTGAAAGAACAATCGTGCCAATTGAATATTTTGCAATAAGATGTTTACGCAACTCTTCTGCGTCTACTCCAATTGGTTTTATGCACATAAAGTAACCGGAGTTAAACGGCATTGGCTTAAACGAACGAGCGTACTCGGGGTGCTTTTCAAGGACTCTTTTCGTCTCGTCATAACGCGCCTTGAGCGTATCGTATTTAAGCTTCTTCTCACTCTTATAAGATTTATCTGAAAACGCGGCAAGTGCCAACGCCTGACCAATCGACGTGACGTTTGAAATACTGCTTCTGACATTACCTGCGGCCTTCGCCTCAAGCGCTTTCAGCTGAATTTCTGTCGCGCCCTTAAAGCCAAAGCTTATAAAACCTACTCTAAGACCCCAGACATAATCTTCTTTCGTCATGCCATCAAGTTTAACTGCCAAAACTCGCTTGTCGAGTTTTGCAAACTCCGCAAAGAGCGACTCGCCGTGAACGCCCTTTTCATAAACTAAACCAAAGTACGCATCATCAAGCAAAACAATTATGCGCTTACCGGCACGAGCGGCTGCCTTTACTGCCGAAACGATTTTCTTGGCGTCAGCAATCGTCGCGCTGTAACCGGTTGGGTTATTTGGGAAGTTCAGAATAAGAATCTTTTTCTCGCCTGGTGCCAGAAGAGCCTTCTTCATCGACGACGCGTCAAAACCGCCGCGCGCAAATGTATTAAAAGAAGTGATTTTGCAACCAACTGCCGCAGTGAAAACAAGCTCGTAGTTGTCCCAGTAAAGATCTGGCACAACGACCTCATCTGATGGCGAGGCAAAAAGTTCTGCCGCCACTCTAAGAGAGTGAGTAAGAGCATTTGTTACTACTGGGTTTGAAAATGAAACGCCTGCCATTGAGGGATTTTTCTCAACTTGCATCTCGCGCCATTTTGCGCGAAGAAGCGGATCGCCAAAACTACCTGCGTAAAGAAACGCCTTCTTTGAAAGTCGAACATTTTCACTAAAGCACTTCATCACTAATGGCGAGCCGTCTTCTTCAAACGCCATACCGATAGTCGCATTTGTATCACACGATTTTGCTTCGGCTCCTTGCCCCAATATGCCGCCATAAGGGAAAAACATTCTACGCCCCGTTGGCGAGAGAAACGCAACTGCTTCGCCAAGATCTTTATTAAGCTTTGTTGATAGTTTATTCATTTTTCTAATCTTTACTTTTTTCTCAAGCCGTTATCAGTGAACGCGTTTGCTCACAGCCTAAAGCTAGATTCATATTTTGTATTGCTGCCCCCGAAGCACCCTTGCCGAGATTATCGAATGCTGAAACAAGTATTATACGCTCGTCATTACCAAACGCACTGACAGTCAAATCGTCTCTGCCTGTCATTGATGTTGACGATAAAAAGCCACAAACTGATGGATCTTTAACAAACTTAACTAGCCCCTCTTTAGAATAAGCATCGCGAAGACATTCCATCACGTCCTCTAAATTTCCGTGCTTTAATGTATCACCATGAAGCATCACTGTCGTCTGCATACCAGAATAATGCGGAACAACAACCGGCGAAAAGACCGGCGCATTTTCTAGCGAACAATACTTCATCATTTCTGGCAAATGCTTATGGCTTTGTCCTAACGCATATTGCGAGCCGGAATTATCGTGCTGCCCGCTTTCATACTCAGCAATCATCTTTTTGCCGCCGCCAGAGTAACCTGTTAGAGAAACTGATGAAAGTTTAGCTGACTTGTCTAATAGCCCAGCCTCCACTAGGGGAGCTACTACAGCGATAAAACCAGTTGCGTGACAGCCGGGATTTGAAATGCGTTTGGCCGAAGCAATACGCTCACGGGCGCCAGGCAATTCAGCAAATCCATAACACCAGTCGTCATCTGTACGATGAGCTGTTGACGTGTCAATTATAACAGTATTAGGATTTTCTACAAATGTGACAGCCTCGCGCGCGGCAGCATCTGGCAGACAAAGAAACGCAATGTCTGCTGCGTTAAGCATCTCGGCTCTAGCGACAGGGTCTTTGCGCTGCATTTCATCTATGCTCAACAATTCAATGTCTTCGCGACTGGCTAATCGCTCGTGAATTCTAAGACCGGTTGTGCCGGCACTACCGTCAATAAACACCTTCTTCATTTGCTTTTCCTCTCTGCCGCGCAAGCGCGGTTAATCTCAATTTCAATTCGCGCAGTGATGTTTTCTGAACCAGTGACTGCGTTTTCTCTTAATGCCGCAATTCTGTGGCGAGCTTGTCTAAGTTCAAGGAGCGACCACTTGGCGGCCTGGCGGCGAAGCTTATCTAGCTGCCAAGGCGAACCGCCCTGTGGATAGTCGACGCCACGCATAATAGAATCTTTCATAACTACAAGCTGCCTTAAAGTCCTTTCAAGAGCAGATGTAATTTTTATATCAAAACCATTTGTGCCTTCTAGCGGGCGAAGCGCCATCAATGCCTTGCGCGCGTCTCTCTCTGCTACCGCATTGGTAACGCTCCAAAGAGAAGGCTCTACTCCAGGACCGGACGAGACAATTGACTCAACATCGTTTAGCGTAATGTTATTGCGCGATTCACCGATGTAAGATCTAAGTTTTTCTACCTCGTTAAGTTGGCTACGAGCATCATCACCTACCGTCAAAGCAAAAGCCTCTAACGCATCTGGAGCAAACTTTAAAGAATATCTCGCGGCAAACTCTATCGCTCGAGCCTCATTCTCGCGCGCGGCATATGAAGAATTTTTCTTAGCTCTCGCAGCATCTAAATCTTTTATCGTTACCGCGCCCTTTAATGATTTCGCAAAGATGGACGATGCCATAAGCTGGGGAGCGGAAAGAATAAATATCTGATTATCTGGCAAATTAGTAGCCGCTAGCTTCTTGGCAAAACGCTCTAGCGAGGCCTTTACTTCTTCAGAACTTCCCGTAGCCCCCGCGCGCGGAAGAAAATGGACATTCCGCCACCATGTCGTCTTTTTAGGATAAAGAAATGGCATCTCCATTAACGAAGAATCTGCCGCGCCTATGTCGGAGAGCTGTGCCTCTGCAGCCGTTGAATTTGAAGAATCAATTACCTCTAGCCCCGTATCGTCACCATAGATAGCCTTAACCGCCTCGGCGACAAGGAAGTCATCTGCGCCAATTACCATGTGAATATTAGCGCCCATTTACCGACGATCTCCTTAAGGCAAAAGTCACAACTGCCGCCCCGATAACAAACATAATTAGCGAAATTGTCTGGCTAATCGACAAAAACCCAACTGCCGCGCGAGGGTCACCACGCACATACTCTAATGCAAATCTAATAATCGCATACCCTGCAAGATATGCGCCAGTAATTATGCCAGCTGCCTTATCTTTCGTGCGAGAACGCAAGTAGAGTAGAACAATGAAAAACAACCCCAGCGCAAACGCCTCAAATAGTTGCGAGGGAAGTACCGGTAACGCCTTACTCGCTCCATATGCTATTTCGCCAGCACGAAACTGTTCATACCAAGCAGGTGAATCTCGCGGAAAACTCACCGCCAAGCACGAGTCGGAACGCTTGCCATAACAGCAACCATAGAAAAAGCAGCCAATTCTGCCAAAAGCATGCCCCAACGGTATAACACAAGCAAGATTATCGCCAATTTTCAAGGGATTTTCCTTGCGACAAATGCACCATATCAAAAACACCGCTAAGGCAAGTATAAGTCCGCCATAAAACATTAGTCCACCTTGATCTACGCGAATAATGCGTAGTGGCGACTTGGCAAATTCTGTCGACCAGTGTTCTATAACATATGCTATACGGCTACCGGCAATGCCAGAAATCAACATCGCAAAAAGTAAATTTGAAAGATCTTTGCGACCAGAAATCCGCTCAAAAATATGCCAACACAGCAAAAACCCAATCGCCATGCAGACGCCGTAAGTGCGAATATGAATAAAATTTAAATCTATCAAATCTGGGAACATAAACTACCTATAAATTTAAAAATACTCACAAAAGACGAAAATATCATAGCGTAAGCACTAGTGAGTCTATAAGCGATGCTTGCACTAAGAGAGGCAAACTCCATCGGCGTTGTTGCCCAAAGCCAAAGTAGAATCACCAAAATATTTGCCAGAAAAATAAATGTCCAAGAAAATAATCTGCCATATGCTTTTACATCCGGCTGGCGTTGCATAAGCGTCTCTATAGTAAAAAGCGCGTGAAACGCCCATGTAAAGCCAACTAGAAACATCCAAAGCGCCAAGCAAGGCAAAGGTCTAAAAAAGGCATATGTTATTAACGCGGCGATAATAACGATGAATGTATAAAACGGAAAGAAGTACGGCGCTAAAGTAATAAAAATATTAGTTTTTGTTAAGCGCACGCTGCCTCCCTTCTCGCTAATCCTAACGTCAGAAGCTTTCGCGCCAAACATAATAGCCCACATAGCATGAGTTAACTCATGGCCTAAAACATAAGTCTTAACAGGATGAGACAGGGCCATCCAACAAAAGGTGAATGCTACTATGCCGCCTAATAGCGACATCGCCTCTACGGTAAAGCCACCTACTGCGCCAGCAGATAGAATTATAGAATCCCATAAAACTAGTGCCGCCGCCCAGCATGCCGGCAAAAGGCATGCACCGATAAGCAATCTACTGAAGGCTTTAAACTTCATTAATCTTCAAAAATAAACACGTATTCGCCTGGATATACTCTGTTATTCTGACGCGCAATCGACTCGATGAAGTCAATATCTGATTTGAAGCGCTCTTGTTTCTCTCGTAATTCGCTAATTTCGCGGCTTTTTCTCTCAATTTGCGCAATATAATCAGCCTCGCGCGCCTTAAGCTCTTGATTACGGCGATATGTGGGTATGATTATACCAGCGCCTGATATCAAAATCGCCGCTGCCATCACCGCCGAACCATATCTAAATATCCTATCCTTTATAGAATCTGTCATAATTGCATATTATACCATAAATCTGGTTGCCCGTCGCATTAAAATTTACACAACCATAAATCCACTTGACTTTTGACTGAAATCTTGAGATAATACGCAACAATTTTAAGGGAAGCAACAAAAAAGCAAAGAAAACAAAGATTATGAAGAAGCAATCAGCAACTAAGGCAGCCGAAAAAAAGGCAGTAGTCAAAGTAGAAAAGAAAGCTAAAGCATGCTGCGCAGCTAAGAAGCCATGCGCTAAGAAGGTAGCCGCTAAGACAGTGACATTCACGCTTCACGCAGAAAAAGGCAAGAACGTTTTTATCGCTGGCCAGTTTAACGATTGGGATCCTAGCGCAAAGAAGATGGCATATAAGGCGAAAGAAGGCTATTATAGCGCCTCCCTTAAGCTCGCCCCTGGCAAATACGAATACAAGTTCGTAGTTGATGGTGTTTGGTGCGCAGATCCTCAGAACGCAGATTCTGTTCAGAACGATCAGGGCACTTTCAACTCTGTCATTACAGTTAAGTAAATTTTACCAATTTACGCTCGCAACACCCTTCGACGTTAAAAACTCGTTGGCGCGCTCAAATGGCTTAGAGCCAAAAAAGCCGCGATACGCAGATAACGGCGAAGGGTGAGCTGTTTCTATAATATGGTGACGCGCGCTGTCTATGAGCTTAGCTTTACTCCTGGCATAGCCGCCCCATAAAATAAACACGAGATCATCTCTTTTTTCCGATAACTTGCTTATTACGGCATCTGTAAATATCTCCCAACCGCGCCCCTCATGAGAAGTAGCCTTATGCGCTTCAACCGTAAGAGTTGCATTCATAAGCAAGACTCCTTGACCGGCCCAATCTAGAAGATTTGGTGTATGACCTAACTCTTTTGAGATATTTTTAAGCGACGGCGGCATCTTTATCGTTTCTGGCACATAAAACGCGATACCTTGCGCTTGTCCAGGCTCATGATACGGATCTTGTCCTAAAATTACTACTTTTACTTCATCAAATGGAGTTAAGTTAAAAGCATTAAAAATTAGTTCCCTTGGCGGATAAATCTCTTTCGTTGAATATTCCGCGTCAACAAAAGAGGCAAGCTCCTTAAAGTAGCTTTTAGAAAATTCTTCTTCTAGCTCCTTTAACCACGACTTATCTTGAGGAAGTATCATTTTTATGGGCGCAGAATACCTAGTTCATATGCCTTACCAACTGAACTTGTCGCGTTGGGGCAATCTAACTTTGTCATTATGCCTTTAAGATGTGTTTTAACTGATTCCGAGCCAATCCCAAGCACAGCAGCAATTTCGTCGCGTTGTTTGCCGCTGGCCAGAAGTTTTAAAACTTCAAGCTCTCTCGAAGAAAGAAGTGACGGCGCACTTATGAATTCTTCGCTAACAAAATCACCTCCTGCTGCAATATCTCGTATTGCAGAAACTAAAATGCGAATATCAACGCTCTTTGGCAAATAACCCTTTGCGCCAAGTTCTCTAGCACGAGCTTCCTCATCCTTTAAAGGCATACCTGCGAGCATCAAAACCTTAATGTCAGGATGAATCTTTTTTAATTTAGCTAATATTGCAAATCCATCATCTCCTGGCATACGAATATCACAAAGAACAATATCTGGTTTATTTGCTTTGCAAACAAACACCGCATCTTCACCATCTTCTGCAAGTGCATTTACTTTAAAGCCGCGCTCTGTCAGAAGCATCGCCTCAAGTCCCTCACGCACCATCGGGTGATCATCTACTATGACGATTGTAATCATTTTTTAGTAGCCTTTCTTGAAGAAGCTTTTCTATACCCTACCTCGTTTAAGGCAAAAAGTCGACCCTTGGGAATTGGTTCTACTTCTATCTTAAATTGTTCGGGCGCCGCATAAATTGGAGAGTGTACCGTTAAACCAAAACGGTGCCAATAATAAGTACTTACCAATCCTCTTGAAACAAGACTCTGAACATATTTTTTTGCTTCGCTAAACTCGCGCTTTGTTTCCGTCGGGAAGTCATACATTAAATATGCATGCACTCCAATTTTAGAAGCCTTAAACGCCTTAAGTACTTTTTCTGCTGACTTAAGAGTTATACCTTTATTCATTAATTTTAAAAGTCTATCACACGCGCACTCTAGCCCACCTGTAACAGCTATGCACCCGGCCTTCGCCATTAACTTTGTTAGCTCTGGAGTAAACGCCGCGTCGAACCGCACGTTGCCCCACCAAGTGCATGTAAAGTTTCTACGCAAAATCTCTTCACAAACACCTCGCACCAGCGTTGGCGGCATAGCCTCGTCAACAAAGTGAAACTTATCTCCAAGCCCCTCCATCGCGTCAACAATTTCTCCTGGAGTTGGCATAGAAAACTTGCCGATATAAGAAAGTCTTACATCACAAAAAGCGCACTTATGCCAATAACAACCATTCGCCATTTGGAGTTTTTTCCAACGCCCTGAACACCAAAGCCTAGAGACCAAGTCTGTCTCAGTTGGCATATCGAAATACTCTTGCATATCGATGCCATCATAACTAGGCGCGATGAAGGGAACTTTTATTGGTGAATCAAAAACAAACTCGTCGAAAAACTTATATGGGCGCTTGTCTGTCATGTGCCTAAGTTCGGTGCTGACATATCCGCCGCCTATTACTCTTTTTATGTTCGGAAAATTCTTACTTAAATAAGAAGCAATTTTAAATGCCCCAACTAATGTCCCTGGGAATGGGCAAGTAACCCAGACCTCTGTTGGACGAAATTTCTGAACTGCGAGAAAAAGGTGCTTCTCAAGTGGTTCGTCAATAACTCCTCGCTTACGAATTAGTTTTGCTAATTCTTTAAAGTCTCTTAAAGAAGCACAAAGATATTCTGAGTATCTTGAAAAACCGAAGCCTTCATCTACCTCTGCGCAAATACCTGACGCCAAATCAGAAACCCAATTAGCTGCCTCAATCTTCGATTCAATTGGCGCGTCAGATGAAAGTAACTCCAAAATCTCTTCGGCCTCATTGCCGCCAAATTGCGCAAGAATATCCCGCACAACTTTTATCGAGAGATCTACTTGCTCGCATTTTACACCTATCGAATCAAGATGCGCCTTTAGGTACATCGTTGCTGGATACGGTGTATTTGGCTGCAGGAGCGGCGGCGTCAATAGAAGCACGCGTCGCTTCGCTTTGGATGACGCCGCCTTTGAACTCACCTCTTTAATGCCTTCCTGTACGTAGCTACCAATGCGTTCGTAGAACTATCGTGAGCGAACGAGTGTTTGGCAGAAGTTAAATCTGCTAGGACGCCTTTCGCCAAAACCTTGCCGAGCTGCACGCCCCACTGGTCAAACGAATAGATATTCCAGATAATTCCCTGAACAAAAATCTTATGCTCATACAAAGCAATAAGAGCACCGAATGTCTCTGGGGTAAGCTTTTCGGTTAATAGAGTGTTCGTGGGCTTGTTGCCTTCAAATGTCTTAAACGCCACGAGCTCTTCACTTACACCCTCTGCGCGGCATTCATCTGCTGTCTTGCCGAGCGCAAGCGCTTGTGTCTGCGCAAAGAAGTTTGCCATAAGCTTATCATGAAGATCTGAAATCTCGTTGTGTGTGCGGCAGGCAGCAATAAAGTCACAAGGTATTAAACGCGTGCCTTGGTGGATAAGCTGATAGAATGCGTGCTGACCGTTCGTGCCTGGCTCGCCCCAAACGATAGGGCCAGTATCCCACGTAGCCTTTGAACCATCGCGAGCAACACTCTTACCGTTTGATTCCATATCAAGCTGCTGGAGGTACGCCGGCAACCTACTAAGATACTGATCATATGGCAATACAGCATAACTTTGAGCGCCGTAACCATTAGAATAAAGAATACCGAGAAGAGCTAATATTACTGGCATATTGCGCTCAAATGGTGCCGTGCGGAAATGAGTGTCCATCTTCCAATAGCCCTTGAGCATCTTAGTGAAATTAGCAGGCCCTATTGAAATCATGAGCGATAAACCAATCGCTGAGGGTAGCGAATATCTGCCGCCTACCCAATCCCAAAAGCCAAACATATTGGCAGTATCAATGCCAAACTTTTTAACTTCTTCTGCCGCAGTTGATACTGCAACAAAGTGACGCGCTACAGCCTTGTCGTCCTTAAGTCTTGCAACTAACCATTCACGCGCAGCAGCCGCGTTGGACATCGTCTCTTGTGTCGTGAATGTTTTTGAAGCGACAATGAAAAGCGTACTTTCTGCTTTGACTTGTCTCAATGTTTCCGCTAAGTGAGTAGAGTCAACATTTGAAACAAAGTAGCATTTAATTGATCTCTTTGAATACGGCGTAAGGGCAATGTTAGCCATAACTGGGCCAAGATCACTTCCGCCAATACCGATATTAACGATTGATTTAATTTTCTTGCCTGTAAAGCCGAGCCATTTGCCAGAGCGAACAAGATTTGAAAACTCAGCCATCTTTGCTAAGGTCGCTCTAACCTCCGGAATGACATCAACACCATCGACTATAACTTTCGCGTTCTCGTCAACGTTTCTAAGAGCCGTATGCAAAACTGCTCTGCCCTCAGTAGCATTAATCTTTTCTCCTGAAAACATTCTTTCAATTTCTTCTTTAAGCGACGATGCCTCGGCCATCGCTATAAGATGCTTCATTGCTTTTTTGTCTACAAGATTTTTCGAATAATCTAGAAGCCAACCTGCTGCTTTAACTGTGTAACGTGAAGCGCGATTTTCTTCTGCTGCGAAAAGTTCTCTTAGAGTTTTTTTCTTTGAAATCTCAAGAGCCTTGTTGAGTTCTAATTTTGCGTTTTCGTTCATTTCTTATTTCTCTTTTTTACTTTAAAAATCAAACTGTTCGTTTTATAAGAAAACTTGAGACTGCCTCAGCCATAAGTGCAGAATCAATTTCATCTTCATAAATACGTTTACCAATACTAGAGATGCTCTCAACCCCACCTGGATGAGAAACACGCCAGAAATCAAGACCTTCAACAACTCTCTGAGCTTGTGCTATAAGATGTTGCGAATGTTCCAACGAATCAAGCGCGCCAATTGCTCCTAGTGTTGAGACGACAATCTCAGCATCTTCTGAAGAGATATGACCGCGCAATGCCGCATAGCGCATAGAAATCGCTGTGCCTATTGCAACTGCGTAGCCATGAGGCAACTTGTATGCGCTCATTGACTCTAACTTTTCAGCACACCACAAACCAAAATTTATCGGGCCAGACTTAATTCGCAATTTTATCGCTGATGTGATTAGATCTTCGAGCGATTCTTCTGAGCGCGACTTAATCGCTTCTATCGAGGAAATAACTTTGGTAACAAGTTTTGAATCTGTCGCGACACCAATTCGGAGAATCTCCGCAAATCCTGCACGCCACACGCCATCAAGAACAGTTGGTGCAAACGACGTATCTATTATCACTGCATTAGCTGGATAATAAACACCAAAGGCATCTTTAATGTTCCCCAAATTAAAGAGCGCTCTATCTGCAAACGCCGCGTCTATCATCGCAGGAACTGTCGTTGGTATTTTTATATATTTCATACCTCCGCCAACCTGCGCAGCTACCAGGCCTGCTACATCAAAAAGGCTGCCGCCGCCAATTGCAATTAACACATCATTAACGCCAACATTAGCCCCTATCGCAGCGGCAAGTGTTTTTCTGAAAGCAAAGAAATCATCCATCTTCGCTTTTTCACCTGCTGAAACTACAGCAGGCTGTCCTGCTAGCGTAATAGAATTGGCTTGAAGATAGCGACCTATTTTCGATCCAAGTCCTTCAGTCCTTGAAACAACATTGCCATCTGCAACTAAAAACACTCGTGCGTTTGGCTCTGTTGCAATTGATCGAAAGGTATCAGCTAATACTGAGTTACCCTCTTCAAATATTCCCTTAACTGGCAGCACTTCTGTTTCGCCGCCTAATTTCCATTTTATCTGCATTTTCATTTCTTATTCTTCAATAGAACTAATTCTTCTGCGTGTCTCCTAGCTACAGAGGTAAGATTTTCACCTCCGAGCATTCTCGCTATTTCATCAACTTTTTCTTCACCTTCTATGACTTTTATAAATGTCTCAACGCCGCCATCGGTTTGGATTTTGCGAACTGATAGGTGACGGTCTGCAAAAACTGCGCTTTGTGGCGAGTGTGTTATAGCAATTACTTGTCTATTTTGAGAGGCGCGTAGAAGTTTCTCGCCTACCGCTCGCGCTGTCTCGCCGCCTACATTTGCATCAACTTCATCAAATATTAAAACTGACTCTGGCATCGATGCTGATAGAACTGTTTTAAGCGCAAGCATCACGCGGGCTGTTTCTCCAGAACTTGCTATTAACGCTAGAGGTCTTGGCGCGGCGCCTAAATTAGGTTCAAACATATATACTATTTCGTCACACCCGCTATTGGTGGGCTTTGATGGGCGAACATCGATGCTAAAGTTAGCTTTCTTAAAACCTAGCTCTTTTAGTTCTTTAGTGATATTAGAGGCTAGTTCTTCAGAAGCTTTTGCGCGAAGCTTTGTAATTTTTTCGCCTTCTGCTAAAAGTATTTGATGAGCCTTGGTGGCTTGTTTGGAAAGTTCCAATAATCGAGAGTCTCTATTTTCAAAAGCATCTAATCTTTCACGCTTTTTATTCAAGACTTCTAAAAGCCTTGAAGAGAGTGTGCCTTCGCTCACGACGCCTTTTAGATATTTACGCTCTAATTTATCAAGAAGAGAAAGTCTAGCGTCTAGCTCATCTAGTGATAGCGCTCCATCTGAAGCTAGCGACAGCGCTTTATCTGCTACCGTACGCGAAAGCGCCTGGAGACGACAGATAATATCTTCTAGTTGTGCCTCCCATTCTTCTGCCTCAGGCAAATGTCTTTTTAAAGGTTGGATAATACGACTAGCTGCTGCAAGAGCATCTTCAGCCCCGCCATCACCACCAAGGGCTTCTGTCGCTGCTGAAGCGCCTTGAATATTCTCCGCGGCATGAGCGGCTTGAGAGTGACGCAGTTCTATTGTGTCATCATCTTCGGTTATTTTAGCCTCTTCCAATTCATTAACTTGGTATCGAAGTAGATCTAGTTCATCCTCGCTAGCCGCGGCAGATTTTAGCAGAGCAATTTCTTCTTCAATGCTCGCCCAAACCTTATACGCTTTTAAGTATGACGAAATATCAATCTTACCAAATGTATCTAATTGAGTGCGTTGAAACGACTCCTCGCCAAGAGATTCATTTGCATTTGGCCCGTGAATATCTGCTAGTGTTAATCCAAGCGCTTTTAGTTCAGCAATCGTCACGCTCTCATCATTTATCCACGCACGGCTTTTACCGCTAGATGTTACTGTGCGGCGAATTGTGTAGCCATCAAACTCTGCCTCTACCTCTGCTTCTTTAGCACCATCGCGTACAATCGTGCTATCAGCGCGCCCACCCAACGCTAGATGAAGCGCACCCATCAAAACAGATTTACCCGCACCGGTCTCACCAGTAATGGCGTTATAACCGGCAACGAAATTTGCCTCTGCTTGTTCTACTACAGCTAAATTGGAAACTCTAAGATTTTTTAACATTAACCTGTACAAAGAAAGGTTTTAATATGTGCAATACACATATACCAACTTATTTCTATGTATTCTATCAAAACCCCCCTCTCAAATCAAGCATTTCAAAAGACTCAAAGTAATCGGCAACACGGCGCAATTACGAAAATCGCCTTCGGGGAACACAAAAACGCCCGCACTCGCGTCCTTCACGAAAATCTCAATGATTATGAGAAATTTATGTGACCTTTACTCAAAATGAGAATTATGTGCGGAAATTTCTCACTACGCAGTACACTACTTAAATAATCCGCGAAAACTCTCTACGCGGAGGTGGTGGGGATGATTCGTAAGCCTTCACAGCGCCGGAGGAAAAGGCGGAAGAGACCCGATTTTGACGCACCGGTTTTTCGCCAAAGCTCTCTTTTTAAGAGCGCGGGTAACATGGCTTTAAGG
>JAGBZX010000033.1 GCA_017628025.1 Kiritimatiellia bacterium
ATATTGAGCTAACATTACTTAATTCCTTGGTGTAATCACAATCTAAAAAGAATCGGGCAACATTTCTCTAAAATCTTACCGATCAATGTAATCGCCTTAATTAAGAAAGGCATTTTAGAACCTATATAAGTAAACACTCGAGGCAAAAATGCGCCTTCCATTTTTTCGCGAATATAATCAGCTTTTTCGTCAGGAGTTATCTCGACAGCATCAACAATTGGATTATCAGCCTTGCCTGTTTTTATCCACTTATCAGCCCAATATACATAATCAGAAGTATGAGTCGCCCTATTATCAGACAACCCATATTCGATATCAGCCGCTCTTTAGGAACAATACTTAAATACCCCTCCGCAAGAAATAATAGCGAAAGTTGTACATCCCATGTTGACAAACCGTTCTCTAATCGCTTTATATATTCAAGAAAAACCTTCTTATAATACCGCGTCATTTTTGACGACGATATTGCCTTCTCAAAACGAGCTGACTGACGATAATTTTCTACATCATATTTATTCCAAATCCGTCTCCAACTAGCCCATCCCCAAACATCCATATGACGCGAAAAATGGTAAGATACTCTCATATCGCTTTGAAGATTAAAAAAGTTAAAGCCGTTTATCGCGCCAACTCTTTCATCATTGCGATATTTCTTCAACATAGCTGTTGCAAAACGGAAAAAATCCAATGTAGGAGCGCAATCATCTTCGAGAATTATACCTTCTTCCTCATACTCAAAAAACCAAGTAATCGCACTACTTATAGAAAGCTTGCACCCGAGATTCTTATCTCTAAAAAGAGTTTTTACATCACATGGCCAATCTACAAGTGATACACACTCTTGTACACGACAACATAACTCTACTTCCCCATCTCTACCAGATCGAGGTCCATCTACTGCAATATATAACTTTTTAGGTGCCGCGCTACGTATTGCTGCAATTTGCAACGCCATGAAATCTGGTCTATTAAAGCCGACTACCAAAACACTCGCACATTCAAATAGTCCAACAGATTGGACAATAGAAGCCTCACTCATTTAAAGGCCTCCTTTTTTAATTTAGCCTTTATTTTATACCACACCCCTTCAATAAGATACATCAGGTATGAAGAGAAAATTTTAAGTCGATTTAAAAGAGAGGGAGCGCACGGCTTTTGTGCGAAAATGAAGTCGCAGATTTTCTTCATATCGTCTAGCCATAGTCCATACAACTGAACCTTTGACTCTTGAATGTTGGAGCGAACCGACAATACCTGACTTTCTGTAATTGCTATTGGTCTATCCGCGTCAAATAATATTCCGTTTACGCCATCGTTAATATACTCGTTCATTGTTGCATCATTATGCGCAACAACGCACTTACCCATCGCCATCGCCTCTAAAAACGCCATACCGATACCTTCCTTTCGGCGCGGTGCTACAACGATCTCACTCTTCGCGATTCGTGAAAGATATTCCTCGTGGCTGAGGAATTCATCTCCCTTTTTAACATCGAAAGTATAACCTAATTCTGGCGGAAAAAGTTTTTTTGCCGTGTCCTCTGAAATATCGCCACGCTCCCAAAGGAAAACGCGCTTAGATTCGCCTTTTTCTTGAGGAAAATCAGACGGAATTGGGAAATAGCGCACATCCAAAATATTTTTTACACCGCATCTTTTAGCGTGCGCCGTCACCTTATCAGAAAATGAGATAACGCCCATCCCGCTCCATGCGATGCGCTTCCACTGCCAATAGCTCGCCCATTCGTTATCATACATCGGAACGAATATATTCTTTTTGCCGCGAAAGAAAAACTTATTTCTTGAGATAGGAAACTCCCAAACAATCACACCGTCATAATCCGCGGCAACTTTTTCGGCTTGAGTACGATAACAGCGATTATAATAATGCTCATCCACAGCAAAGCTTTCTCTAACAATATCCAAAAAGAACTTAGCCGACCTAGTCCGTTTATGATATTCATGATCTATAAAAAGCCACTTCATATCATTAATCCAGCAAAATATTCATCAAACTGATGTGCGATTTCGGACCATGAATAGACAGGTATATCACGCGCGGCACTTTCGGAGAGTCTCTGGCACAATGCAGGATCAGATGCCAGTTTTTCAATCAGCGGAGCATAGTCACCGTTCTTCGCCAAGAGCGCATTTTCGCCATTCTTGAAAAAATTATTAGCCTCTCCGTCAAAACCGAGAATCGGCTTTTGCCAGCGAAGATATTCTTGAAGCTTAGCGTTACAGTCTTGATCAGATGTACACACAAATGCATCCGCCTGTCTCATCACGTTATACTGTTCTTCTTTAGAAAGCCATCCTAAAAAGATACAATTTTCGCTTGCATACTTTAGAAGATACTTCTCATCTCGTCCTGTTAGATAAAGTTTTATGTCATTAGGTAATTTAGCCATCGCCGCGCAAACATCTTCGGTACGCTTCCACTTTGCTTTATCGCCAGTATAAACAACTTTAAAACGCCCTTCTAATTTTATATCGCCTTCAACCACCAACTTTTCAAGCGGATCTGCTCCATTAGGGATATACTTACACTCCACGCCCCACCTACGCCCGATTTTCTGGAGTTCATAGCTTAATGTAACTACAGCATCAGATTTTTTTACAATTCTTTTTTCCATCCAATCCATCAAAACTTTACCGGGCAAGCCAAATAAATCTCCCCATATTCTGCCGTAATGATCATCCCAGCCATGAACAACCCTAAAATTTTTATGCTTGCACAAAAACTTACGGCAAAACAATGGTTGGAGAGCTACAGTTGAGCCATAAGTATAAATAAAATCAGGCTTAAATTCATCTATAAATCTAGCTAACTTGAATGGATTTCGCGAACTTTTCCACCCACACCAACCTACCGACCATCCTCTTAAATGAAGATTGTAACCAATTGCATCTATAGAATATGGCGCATCTTTGAAATGTTCAAGCGAATTTTGACTTTCAAACGACTTTCTTCGTGTGCTTGAAACATATAAAACGCGCTTATTCATACACGAACTTTAAAGGCGAGAAAAAGCATCTACTACCACTTCTGTGGCAACCCTATCACTCCTACCGTGATAAACCAATTTTCCAGACCCATCAACAACATACATAAAAGGATATGTCGTATAGAGTTTTTCGTTAACAAAACCAGAGCCAAAATAAATTGGGAACGTTAGTTTTTTAAGCTTAGAAATCTTTTTAGCCTTTTCTATATCACTTCCTCTATCCGAAGCAATAAGCACAAAGGGTTTATGCTTAAAACTAGACCAAATCTGCTGCATTCTTGTTAATGAACGAGCACTTTCAGGCTCTTCTGCGTTCCACACATAAACTAGGACAACCTTGTTCTTTAAACTGCGCCCAGTAAACTTTGGACCAGAAACTCTATTTTTCTCCTCTAGCCCTCGCCAACCATTTTCAACTAAAGGCGCTTTAACCTCTACTTTAGGTTCATCGCTTATTTCCTGAACTTCAATGGGAAGTTCTTTTTCTTTTTTCAAATCCGCATTGCGCTCTTTAACTGATTTTGATATTTTATCTTTAAACCAAAAATAGACACTTTTTACTTTATCATTCTCACACACGCGAGATTGCGCTTTCTGCAAATGAGCAGCAAAAATGGAATCTGGAAAATACTTTAACGTAAAAAATGCCGCAATAAAAAGCAACAGCACTAAACTAAAAAGAGAAATTATTAGTTTTTTCATTTTTCTTGAACTCCCAAATCGTTTTCTAGTGTCGCCATACCCATAGCAGAAAGTCGTTCATTCATATTCTTTAACATTGCATCCCTAAGTGTTGGATTGGCATTTAGAACTGAATTGTACGCCTTAGCTCTTAATGAGCTTTCTAATTCCTGCCTTTTATCAAGCATATGAAGAAAATCACGAATACCGCCGCCATTAAGCACATGTGTTTTGAGTTCTGCTCGAATAGAAGTGACAATTCTAAGTGCCTCTTCGTATTCAGGAATACTTGCAAGCAAAAGAGAAGGCTCTTCGGCAAGGTTTTTTTCATAAGTCTCTATTTGAGAGTCAGAAAACTCTTGTGGAATAACAGCCCATCCTGGTTGCGCATACATCGCTAATACACAATCTAATGGCAACTTAAAGACTCCAACCCAACCTTCAGAAAAAGCTTTCACAATAAGAGTTTTTTCACCTAAAATCTGACAGCGAATAGGCTTATCTTTTAATACTTCATTCTTACCAGAAAACAGTAGCGTAAGGGAAACTACACATACACCTAAAAGCACTAAGAACGCAGCCCCTAATGCCCACGGTTGCCATTTAATTGGGTCATCACCAATAATTCTATAAGGACGAATACCTTGCTTTCTTAAAAGCCTATACGCATCAGCTCTATCGCGCGCGTTGATTTCGCCACGGCGATTTTCATTTTCTTTCGTTTGATAGCAATAAATGTATTTCACTTTTCAAACGCAAAACGAATACTTAGCTTTTTTGCGCACCTAAATCACTGAGCTTCATCGATATAACGCGGCTAACGCCCTTCTCTTGCTGAGAGACGCCATAAACGATATCAGAGCCAGCAATGGTGTGCTGGTTGTGCGTAATAATAAGGAATTGGCTCTGCGAGAGGAACTCTTTAAGCTGCTCAACAAACCGCCCGATATTAGCATCGTCAAGCGCAGCATCAAGCTCGTCTAGCATACAAAACGGCGCAGGCTTAATCATAAAGATCGAGAAGAGCAAAGCAACGGCCGTCATTGTGCGCTCGCCGCCAGACAACAAAGTAACAGATTGAGGACGCTTGCCAGGGGGACGAGCTATAATATCAATGCCACACTCTAGCGGATCCTCTGCATTTTCAAGTAGCACTAGCTTAGCCTCTCCGCCACCAAATAACTTTGAGAACATCGCCTGAAAGTTTTTATTAGCCTGCTCAAAAGTAGACTTAAACATACCACTTGAAGTCTCGTTAAGATTGCTAATAAGCTCTACTAACTGCGCTTTAGCAGCTATTAGATCTTCCTCTTGAGCTTTTTCGCGTGCGTAGCGTTCTTCTAATTCGCGGCATTCCTCAATAGCTACCATGTTAATAGGGCCAAGAGCGGCAATCTCTGCTTGTAAATTAGCAACTGTCTTTTCTAACTCTTCAAGCGGAGGCACCACACCATTCTTCCATTCTGGATCATTAGAACGCATCACCGCATCTGCGAATAAGCCGTATTCATCTTGAAGATGCTCATAGATATTCTGTCGCTTCATGGTAAGCTCTGCAGCTTGAACCTCAAGCTTTGAACGAAAATCTCTAGCTTGATCTAAATCTGCACGCTTTTGCATTGCAGAGCGATCTGCCTCATCAATCCTCCCCATAAGAGAAGTTCTTTTTTCTCTCTCTTCAATAATAAGAGTAGCGAAACTTGCCGCCTTATCAGTAAGTTCTGGTAATGATGAAGTAAGATTTTCTGACTCCGCCTCTAAACGCGCAACACTTTCCTCGTATCCAGAAACGCGATTCTGGCAAGTCTCAATCGTTGTTTCAATCTCACGAATTCTTAAATCTACCTGTGCAACTTGCTGACCTACAAAAGAAAGTTCTTGCTCTAATTGGCTAGCTGCAATTCTGCGTTCAGTAAGAACTCGAGAAGAATCTGTACTTTGAAATTCAAGCTTACGAAGTTCCTCCTCGCGCTCAAAGACATACTGCGAAAGATTGTCACGCTTCGTTCTGACAGCTTGTAATTCGCTACCAAGTTCCTCTAAGCTCTTAACGCCAGCAGCATTTTCTTCACCTGCTTCAACAGAAGACTTTGGCACTCTTAGCTCAACCTTGCCCCCACGCACGGCAAGAGCAGTCTTTACTAAATTACCCTCTTCAGTAAGAGCAAGCGTTCCAAGCATTTGCTCTGCATAAGCTTTGCAAGTATCAGAAACAACAAAGCAATCGAGCATCTTAACGCGTCCATTTGGCGCTTCAGAAAGCGAGGCTATTACACACTCCTCCGCATCCATAGCTGAAGCATCGCGCAATACCTTCGCCTTCATATACTCTTCTTGCAACTCTACGGCACGGCGATCGCATTGAACGCTTTCTGTTCTAGCATTCTGAACAGCAATGCGCATCTCATTGATAGAAGCATTAAGTTTTTCGAAAGAATCTTCTGCTTCTTCTAGCGCCATTCTAGCCGCTTCAAGAGAGTCCTCTAACAACTGTGACTTTTGAGAGAGCGACTCCTTCTGCATTTTTTGCTCATCAAGAGATCTTGATAAAATCGCAACTTCATCACCATCGCGCCTGGCATACTCTCGATATTCGCTAATGCGCTGAATATTAAGCGAGATAAGTTCTTTCGCTCGCATGCATTCAGACTCTGCGCTAGTCTGGCTTGAAACTAAAGACTGTAATCTCTCCTCTATCTCGTGAATTTGCTGATGAAGACTCTGAGATTCAGCCTCCGCTGCTGAAGCTATTTCTTGCGCTTCAGAAATCGCCTTTTCTATTTCTGCACGATTAGTGGCGTTTTGCTCCATTTCGCTGTCATATGAATGAATATGACACTTTGAAACGTAAATATCCAAATCACGCAATCTATCGCGGAGCTCTTTTGCCTTTTGCGCTTTACCTGCTTGACGCTGAAGCGCGGCAATTTGACGCTTCATTTCTCTTAAAACATCACTTTCGCGAAGAAGATTTTGATCAGTTTGCTCAATCTTCCTAAGAGCATCTTTTCTATCAGCCTTAAACTTTGTTATACCAGCTGCTTCTTCAAAAACTGCTCGACGATCTTCAGGCTTAGAGGAGAGAATCGCATCAATTTGACCTTGGGCCATAACAGAATAGGAACTAGTTCCAATACCTGTGCCCATAAAAAGATGTTGGACATCACGAAGACGCGAAGGCTGGCGATTAATAAAATATTCGCCAGTGCCATCCCTATAAACTCTGCGCGTTATCGTAACTTCATGGTAATCTGTTCCTAGTTCTTTTTCACAATCTGCAAAGGTAATAGAAACTTCTGCCAATCCCAATGGTTTGCGAGTATCTGTGCCATTGAAAACAACATCTACTAATTTAGAGCATCTTAAGGCAGTAGGCTTTTGCTCACCAAGTACCCATCTAATAGCATCAGAAACATTCGACTTACCGCACCCGTTAGGCCCGACAATAGCTATTAAGCCAGGGTCAAAATCAAGCTTAGTCCTATCAGCAAAACTCTTAAAGCCTTGTATGTCTATGTTCTTAAGGTACATGTCTGACCTTCCTTAGAGTCTTTGACTACCCAGCCAAGAGAAGCTATTTCGTCGCGCAATTTATCAGAGAGAGCCCAATCTTTTGCCGCTCTAGCAGCTGCACGAGCTTCTAACTTTTGCTTTATTTCTTCGGGGAGTTCTACCTTTTTAGCCTTACCGAAAAATATAACACCCAGAACCTCATCCATTCGCTTAAATACGCTCAAGACGCCAACGCCGCCTTTAGCGTTTGTTTCACGAACAAGATCAAAAAGCGAAGCGAAAGCTCTCGGCATATTAAGATCATCTAAGACAGCCTCTGAGAAACGCTTAAGATGCTCTTGTGCCCAATCAGGCACAGCACCATCTGAGCATTTGTCGACGCACTCATCAATACGCTGGAGAGACTTCCTAGCATCGGCTAGTGCATCAAATGCAAAATTAAGGGCACTACGATAATGGGACGATATAAGCACATATCTAATCTCGCGACCTGAAAAACCTTTGTCTATAAGATCGCGAAGAGTATAGAAGTTACCTAAACTTTTCGACATTTTTTCGCCATTAACACGCAAATGTGCACAATGCATCCAAGTTGTTACAAACGGTTTTCCAGTAGCAGCTTCTGCTTGTGCTATCTCATTTTCATGATGTGGGAAAAGATTATCAATACCGCCTGTATGAAGGTCAAATGACTCACCTAGATACTTCATTGACATGGCAGAGCACTCAATGTGCCATCCTGGGCGACCTTTGCCCCAAGGAGAATCCCAACCTACTGGACCATCAGATTCTTCCCATGACTTCCAAAGAGCAAAATCTCCGACATTTTCTTTATCGTATTCATCTGACGCACAGCGTGCACCGGTACGCTGATTATCAAAATCAATACGTGCCAACTTACCATACCCAGGAAACTTGCGAACATTAAAATAAACAGAACCATCATCGCTTTGATATGCTACACCCTTGTCTATGAGCTTTTGAACCAGCTCTATCATCTCTGGTATATGGTCTGTCGCTGCTGGATACATTTCAGCAGGCTGAATGTTCAACTTTGCTAGATCGGCAAAAAAGGCATCTTTGTAAGTTTTTGTATATTCAGTTAATGGGATACCTGCCTGATTAGCGCCGCGAATTGTCTTATCGTCTACGTCAGTAAGATTCATTACTTGACGTATCTTCATGCCTGCAAATTGAATAGCTCTTCTAAGGATGTCTTCAAACGCATACGCACGAAAATTACCAATATGAGCGTAATTGTAAACTGTTGGTCCGCAAGTATAAAGCCGAATCTCGTTGTTAGATAAAGGCTTTAATTCTTCATTGCATCTTGTTAGCGAGTTAAAAACCTGCATATCTCAATAAACCTTGATGTATGTATCGCGTTTAAGGCGATCAATCCATTCTTTAAACAATTTCTCCGACAATTCGGACCTTACTCTACGATCTATTTCATCATAAGCCTCTTCAAAGGTATTATCCTTTGGTGGCTTTACATCGTCTAAACGAATAAGAAAACACCAGCCTTCAATCTCAAGCCATTTAGAAAGCGTCCCTTTAGGCATACGCGATATTTCATCGCAAACCTCTGTCTTAAAGACTTCCTCGGGAACAACATCCTCCCATTTGCCCCCAAGAGACGAACGGCTGTCACTAGAATATTTGCGCGCGACATCAGCAAACGGCTGATTTTTAAGAGCCTGAGAAACCTCTCCCATAAGAGATGCTTTGTCGGGAGAGAGAAGTATAACAGAAACAGTAACTCGCCTTGGACTTCTATAGTGCTGAGGATTTTTCAAGTACTCATTACGCATTTGGGCTGGTGACGGATTAATATTACGATCTATCGTCTGCCAACGCATAGCTGAAATTATCATATTCTCTTTAATGCGTTCTGACCATTTTGCATATGACAAACCACTTTGTGTAAGATACGCCATAAGCTTATTACGATCACCAGCAAATGTAGATTTTATAATCTCATCAATACGATTTTGAACTGCCCAATCTTGAAGATGAAGCTTGGCCTGTGTGGCCGCATTTAAAATAAGCAAGCGTTCTATCATTCTAGAGCGCATTTGCTCATATCTCATGCCTTGAGGAGCCATTTGAAGTTCTGAAAGAATTTCAGTTTTATATATTGGCTTTACCCCAACTCTAGCAGCTATACCGTCAACCTCGACCGCCCCAAGAAATGAGGCAGCTAGAATAGCAGAAATAAAAAGGTAGTTTTTCATATATTTCATAACATCGCAGCAATTGCCGCGCCTACCATCGGTGCGTCATCTACTTGCGGAACAATCGCATAGTGAATGTTGCGACGCTTAACAAGCATCTCATCAAGCTCTGCGCGGACTAACTTATCGAACTCTACTGCGCGCGTCTTATAATACGTAGAGCCATCAGCATTGATAGCTACCGGGCGAGCAGAATCAATTCCGCCACCTGATTTAATCACGAAGGCGGCTAAATGAATAGCAGTAAGAACGGCAGCTCTTTCAAAAACTGGCAATGCTAAACGACGCGCCATCTTAGCATCAGCAGGATCTTCAAAAATGGTATCAAGAGGATTAACCCTACCCTCCTTAACCATACCAGCTGTGAAGGTATCAAAATCTATTGTCTCAAGACAACCCAAGCCATTAATGGCGTCTGTAGCTTGACGAGAGAAGAACCCCTCCTTAGCAGCTGCCTTAAAAAGCTCTAACCCAACGCCGCCCAAATAACCGCCGGCAATCATCTTCTCAAACGGGTTATGACCTGGGTCTGGTTGGCGAGCATCCATGGAAATATCAAAAGCACTACGTTTGATTTTATCAAATCCACCTGACTCTGAATTTATAATCATTGAGCCACCGGCATCTAAACCTTGAAGTTTAGTTATGTTATTATTACGCTCAACATATGCAGTATTTGTACCAGTGCCGAGAATAAAACCAAGATATGAAGAATATGTTTTATCTCCCTCCATAGCCTTTGCGGCCAAGAGCGTTGCAACCGTGTCGTTGATAATTGCGATACTTCCGCCCCCAAGACGCTTAAGAAGTTCTTTACCTATATATTGTCCTACGATACTAGGCGCTTGGATACCCTTAGTCCAGACATTAAGTTTAGCGTCAAGATCTTCCGTTGCATCACAATTGTAAGAAAAGCAAAAACCAAATTTTGAAACAGTTGCCTTGTCTTTAACTCGATTTAGTTCATCTGCAAATGCTTTATAAAAAGAATCTTCATCTACTTCGCCGCAAGTTCCAGGCATCGGTTGATTGACCTTATCTTCAATTACTGGAGGAATGCTAACAATAGCGGAACGGAAGTTCGTACCACCAGCATCTAACACAGCAGCCTTAGCGCCTTGAGGAATTTTACCGTCAACTCCAACATATGTAGGGATCATTCTTAATGACGATTCCTCGCCAGCAAGGCCCTTCTCCATCTCAGAAAGAAATTTTGAAATAAGGTCCTGTCTGTCTATATCACAAGCTTCGACAAAATCATTAGCCTTAAAAAATTCTTCTACTGTTTTCATATTTCTCCCTCAATTAGCTTGTTCTGCCAAATCATTTACCAACGCCACCCAATCAGCATTAGATAACTCTTCGGCTCGAGAAGTAGATTTTATCATATCTTTAAAGATACTGCCAAGTTGTTTTCTTCTATGAGCAAACGCTTTTTTAACAAAACCCTTAAAAAAAGAGCGTTTTTCTTGAGACATTGTAAGATTTCTATCGTGCCTAACTAAGCGCACTACACTAGAGCCAATCTCGGGGCGCGGCCAAAAACAATTCGCCGCTACTTTACGCAAAATTTGAACATCGTAATCTAATTGAGCTAAAACGCCTGAAAGAGAACGAACTTTTGACCCTTCTTTTGCCGCCAATCGCTCAGCAACTTCAGTCTGAACCAGAACTGTCATAACTCGAACACTTCTCTTCCATGCTAAATCTAGAAGGATTCTAGTCCCCGCCTGATACGGAAGATTAGACACCATCGCACCATATTTGTCTGTAGGCAAAGTTTTTATATAACGTAATGCGTCATCTGCAACGACCTCCAAAGCTTCTGGCGACCCTAAAGATTCCTTTAGCCTTGAAGCTAAAACTGGATCCTTTTCTACGGCAGTAACATTTCTTGACCTAGCTAAAAGTTCTTCTGTTAAAACGCCTAATCCTGGGCCAATCTCCAGAACATCTGTTTCTGGGGTTGCTTTTTCTAGACCAGCATCAACTATCGCGTTTAAGACGTTGCGGTCTATAAGAAAATTCTGTCCCAAGGTTTTATTGGGATGAAAACCATTAGAAATGCACCAGGCTTTTACTTGGCTAGGACTTGTTAGATTCATAATACTTTATCAATAACCGTTAAATATTCCCACTTAGGATTTTCAAATGTCCCAGTTAGGTGTAATTCTAGTAGAAGTTTGGAAAATGCCCAAGTTATAGGATGAACAAACGCAGCTAAAATTGAATCTTTTCTGAAAAACCGAACCCGAACAAGAAAATCAAGTTCACCCTTTGTCAAATCAACACTGCCTGAGCCTATAACTGAAAATAAATTTCCTTCAATTAATAAATTTTCAGTTTTTAAGACACCGTCTTTTATTCTGTAGTCACACGACCCATCTGATTGGTTAATAATCGAAGTAACCCCTGGCACCTTTTCAGCTAGCAATTCTGTAAGCCCTGCAAATAAATTAAGTTGCGCTATGCGCCCATTTTTTACTTTTATTGAGCCACTACCAGAAAGGCGTGAAACACAATTAGAATTCATTGGTCCAGAATAATCAAATCGTCCTTCTACCTCTCCATATCTATCGTCTATATCATCTACTGCTAAAGCTGACAACAACCCAGAAAGAGTGCCGTTGGAAAAAGTACCTTTAACATTAAAAGTAGCCTTATCCTCATCAAGTTCTGGTAATGAAAGGCTCGCGGCACAATTAACTATTGTGCCGTCTTGGCAAAGACAAACAATGTTTGTTAATTGAAAATTATCAGCCCTATAAGAACAATTAAAGGAACTTTCTTTAAATTTAATACCGAAAATAGACCCTTCTTGTAAGCTTACACTACCTATTAGATCATTAGCGGCTTGATCTTCTACTGATGTAGCCAATACACCGCGAGTTGTAAGTTTTGGTGCTTGAATACATTTAATATCGCCTAAGATATCGCTAGAAATAACCTCAGAAAAAACAAGAACATCCTCTAACCTAAAAGTGCTTTCCGCATCAATCTCTATTCTAGGACTTGATGACCTTGAACCAGATATAACAATTGAGCCATTAAGTAATCCGCCGTATGGATCTACTGCTCTAAGAGGACCAATCTTTGTGCGATAATTAAAATTAGTTCCTCTCGTCCAGCATTCAATATCGATGCGCCCGTCAGCAGCCTCTATCGGAACGTTGCGATACTTACCAAGGCGAGGGCTTAAATCAAGAGAAAGTTTCAGATCTCCCTTTTCTAGACTAACATTCCACGCGCACTTAGCGGGAACTAGACCTTTGACATCAGTAAACAAATCCATATATTCTACCGCAAGAGGAAGATCTAACGCTTGAAGAAATGGTCGTATGGTAGATTGAGAAGAATGACCCGACACTTCACCATTAACAACTGCTTTGTCTAAATCAATACCTACCGAGCCAAATAAAGACTCTTTTTTTGAAAGTCCTGGCCAGATAATACAAATATCAGTAACGCTAATTGACCTTTTTGAAATTGTCACTTCTGCAGTCACTAATTTAGGGTTAAGCCCTAGAACTATTGGAGAATCTAACTCCAAAGAAAAATTGCCTATCTCAGGAAACTCATATCCAAGCTCAGCATTAACTTCTGAATTTCCAGAAGCATAATATGAATCAGGAAGCTTAGAATACTGGAAAAGATTTATTTTTATTTTTCGACTTAAAAAATCTACAGCAACACTCTCAGCAGAAAATAGTGGATTGATAATATTTTTACGCGCTCCAGAAAAGACCGATAGCTTTTTTAACTTTACTCCGCTACGAAAACCAAAATACACTTCATCGACTCTAAATACAAAACCTCCAATGGAGTATTTTTCACATAAATAGTTTTTAACAACAACTGGCAGTTTCTGATCGCGAAAAAAAAGGCTTGCTATGAAAACTGAAAAAACGATGAAGGTCCACTTCATCGTTTTCAGCAACACTCTCAAAAAAACTCGCATTACATCGGAAAAATTGGCAGCCCCTAGGAGAGTCGAACTCCTCTTGCCTGGATGAGAACCAGATGTCCTAGCCGATAGACGAAGGGGCCATTCTTTCTTTGGTGCACCTGGGGGGACTCGAACCCTCATGCCTCGCGGCACATGAACCTGAATCATGCGTGTCTGCCATTCCACCCCAGGTGCGCTACAGTTGAGTATTATATCACAATCAAATCTCAAAAAGCAATAAAAAAACTAGTATGATCGAAAAATCTCTTCTTCTATATCTTCAGTTAATTTCATTGCCCCTATTCGATTTACATGTGTGATTTCAGGAGGATCAAGTTTTTTACAAGAAACAAACTTATACAAAACACATTCTTCACCCATATCAAGAATGGACTGTCCCTTCGCCAAAATTCGTCTGGTCACTTCTATTCTAATAGTAGAGACCTTAGCATTAAGCCTAATTGCTAATTGCGCAGCGCCTCGCTTTAACTTAAGCTTACTACCATCTATGGGGCTTCTAGTTCCTTCAGGGAAAATAAGGATATTTCCACCTTCTGAAAGAATCTTCTTTGCCTCGTCTAAAATTAATTCGTCATTAGGAAGCATTACATTTCTAACTAACGCACCATAAAAAACATTTCGCTTAAGTTCTGTTTTCGCCACTGAATATACATCTGGTATTAACGCTGTTAGAAGAACTACATCTATTAGCGATGGGTGATTAGCAACAATAACGCAACCTCTTGATTTATCTAAAAGCGAATCATCAATAGCAATAAGTCCAATTTTTTCAAAAAGAAAGACCATTGCCCGCCAAGAACACCTTATTACTCTATGTCCGTCGCTACGCTTCTTACAAAAAGGCAAAACAAAGATAGTTATAAATAAACCACCTAATGCAAATAGCACAAACAATGCTATTGAAAGCGCACTTCTAGTAACTCGTTTTACGAAACCCATTTAAGAGATATACGCTTACCTTCTAAGAGAAGAATTTCCCCTGCAATAAACTTCGCAATATCTTCGAAGTTTATAGGAGATTTTTCATTGTTGCCAGCAGAAACTTGTAACTTCCTACCCGTAGTAGGGCCAAAACGAATCGCTGCTCCATAACCAGATTGAGTCTCTTCAGCGTAACACCAAGCAACACTCTCTGTTTCAAATATTGCTTCAATAAGAGAGTTTTCTATAGTCTCTTCACCAGCAGCTATCGCAGTGTATGAAGCGTGATTTTTAGCATAAACAGAATAAAGCCCAGGAGAAGCATTATATACTGACGAGCTAAATTTCCAAGGAGACACTGACCCCTCTTCATTATATGCATGAACTATGTCACTAGTGAGTTTGTCCTCGCCATCACGCGAGGCGAAAACTATTTTTATCTCTTCTCCGACTGGAGCTACCTTATTAAGAAGAAAAAAGGAAACCTTCTGCAATAGAGAAAAACGCCTTCGTGTCATTGGAGGAACAAAACTTATATCAAGTTCATCACTTGAAAATTTAACAAAGGACGCACTAACAAATAAAGTTTTTTTCATACACGCTTGAATAAAAGTGAAGTATTTACACCACCAAAAGCAAAATTATTAGAACAGATATATTCTGTTTCAAATGTTCTACCTTCTCCCATAATAAAATCATGTCCCATGCACTCCGGATCAGGATTAACAAGATTTAAATTTGGAGCAAACCAATTATTTCTCATCATATTGATCGCCATCACTGCCTCAATTGAGCCGCACGCACCAAGAGTATGACCAGTATAATTTTTAATAGTACTCAACGGTATATTTGTTCCATATATTTGTGCTGTCGCCTTTGATTCGGCAACATCGCCAATATCTGTAGCTGTTCCATGCGCATTTATATATCCTATCGCTTCAGGGCTAAGCTTTGCATCATCTAGTGCATATTTCATCGCCAACGCCATCGTCTCGTAATTGGGCTGTGTCACGTGCCTGCCATCAGTATTGGTACCAAACCCAACAACTTCAGCCAAAATATTAGCTCCTCTAGATATTGCCCTTTCTCGCTCTTCTAAAATTAAGGTAGCCGCTCCCTCTCCTATTACTAAACCATCGCGATCTTTATCAAAAGCTCTCGGCGTTGCTTCTGGTAAAGAATTCTGCGTGCTTGTTGCAAATAATGTATCAAAAACTGCAGCTTGTGTAGGACTAAATTCCTCTGCTCCACCAGCTATCATAACATCCTGCTTGCCATACTTTATTAATTCATATGCATTACCTATAGCAAGCGACCCCGAAGTACACGCCGTTCCTGTAGGAACTATACGACCAGTAGTTCCAAAATGAACGGAGAGATTAACGCACGTAGTTTGAGGCATCATCTTAATATACGTCGAACTAGTGACATTTTTAACCTCTTTTGAATAAATAATAGTATAAAAATCGGCAACAGCACCAACACTTCCAGATGATGACCCATACGCAACGCCCGCACGACCATTCTTTAAAACTTCGTCCCCTTCTAGCCCTGCCGCTTTTATCGCCTGCTCCGTTGCGTCAAGTGCCATAATAGAAACCGGGCCCATCGTCCGCGTCACTTTGCGATTATACTTATCATTCTTTACATAATTTGCCGGTGCATATAGACGAGTTTGAAGCCCCTTATACTCCGAAAGCTCTTCTGATACTTTTACGCAATTCTTTAAGTCTTTTAATCGTTCAAAAGCGCTTTCAAATGAATGACCTAAAGAGCTAATAATACCAGCGCCCGTAACAACAACTCTTCTCATATTAGAACATCCCCCCATTTATGGAAATTACCTGACGCGTCAGATAACCTGCCTCCTCAGATACTAAGTATGACACTAGTGCGGCAACCTCTTCTGATTTACCAAATCTTCTCATAGGTATAGCTTTTTTTACTTCTTCTACTGGCATATCTTTAATCATATCAGTTTCAATTACACCAGGAGCAACAGCATTTACTGTTATGCCACGTTTTGCCAGTTCCACAGCTAATGCCTTAACCGCGCCGATTACTCCTGCTTTTGCCGCAGAGTAATTTACCTGTCCCCTATTGCCTACAACTCCAGAGATAGAAGAAAGAGCTATTATCCTCCCTTTTATCCTTGATGATATCATTGGCATTATTATCGGCTTAAGAACATTATAAAAGCCATCCAAATCGGTTCTTAAAACATTATCCCACTGTTCGTCTTCAAGTGCAGGAAATGGATTATCTGACGCTATTCCCGCATTAAGCACTACCCCATAATATGGACCATTTGCAGCAATATCAGCGTCTATAACACGCCTACATTCCTCTCGATTTGCAATATCGAACTTTAAATCTGTTCCTTCAGACTTAAATGAATGCGTAACTACTTCATAGCCTTCGTCTTTTAGGCGTTGAGCGATTGCCTTGCCAATTCCACGACTTGCCCCGGTTACTAATATTCGCTTCATACATTTGCCCCTTCCTTGAAATTTTGCACGTCTTCACTTTCTGGCTCAAAAGCATTAAGCCGCCCCTCCGCTACGACATTATCTAAACTATCGGTGATTTTAACATCAAATGACGCAAATGAGCCATCAGTGAAGTCTAATTTAACGTCAACTCTGTAGCGCCTAGCATTTTCAATCTTTTCTATATAAGTTTTTATGGAACGAGTTCCAAGAACAAAGCCTATCCTGGGCCCTAAACGCATATTTCTTCGCTTAAGTCCTACTAAAGCAGCCATAGTTTGCGCCATATACTCTAAAGCAAAAACACTTGGAACTCCGCAAAGTGATTCATCAAAGAACGGTGAATCTTTCGTGATTTCTACAAATGCCGTAAGCGACTCTTCTGTAAGACTTGAAGGATCTATTGCCGAAAGAAGAACCATTGGCGGATCATGTGGCAAAATATCACAGGGACGCGCAGGACCTATAATTATACTTGCGTTACTACCACCAAATGCAAATGAGTTAGACAACACTGGCCCAGGATGAAATACATCATCAACCTTTGCCAAACGCAATTTCGGCAGTTCAGCATCAACGTTGCCCGCAAGAGGATGGGGTAATGCCTTATTACCATTTATTAGCATAAGATAACAAAGCGCCGTCTCTAATGCTCCAGCTGCACCTAAGCCATGTCCTATCATGGGCTTCGATGACGAACAAAGCGGCCCATCTCCAAATACACGCCAAACAGCCATCGACTCCATTCTGTCATTTTGAATAGTCCCTGTGCCGTGCAAATTAAGATAAACTTTATCCTTTGAGTCCAACGAAGCATCAGCTAAAGCTAAACGCATTGAAGCCTCCGCTCCATTCCCTTCCGGATGAGGCGCAGTAAGGTGATATGCGTCAGAACTTTCTCCTATGCCTAGCAATGCTATTGCACCTCTATTTTTTTCTAACGTAAAAAAAGCAGCTCCTTCTCCTAAGTTAATACCTTCGCGCCCTTCACCCATCGGGGTAGTCAAATTGCGATTAACAACCTCTAACGCATCAAAGCCATTTACAACTACCCTTGAAAAGCTATCTGCTCCGCCAGCAACAACTGCGTCACAAACTCCGGAATTTATAAGTTTTCTAGCAGTTGCAAAAACCTTCACGCTTGATGAGCATGCTGTTGATACAGATAGAGCAGGACCTGATAAATTTAAATATTCTCTCAAGAAAATCGCAGGTGTTGCCATATCAATCTTATCTTGAGCCTTAGTATACTCCTCCATAGTTGAATTACTAGTACCGACAACAACACCGATACGATTAGCACCGTAAACTTCTTTAAGTTTTTCAACTTCTAAAGTCATATCTTTTACTGCCGCTGCTATCAATTGAGCGACTCTAGACGGAAAAGTTTGATCTTTTACATCACATGAGCCAAAGAGTGTGGTCTGTTCTGCCGGCAAAACACCAGAAAGAACTTTCATACCTGAAACATCACCTACTTGAGCGCGCTTCCATACGGTAGTGGCATCATTACCTAGAGCACACACGATGCCCATCGCAGTTAGCCCGATATACTCACCCATTTTCTTTACCTTTCGTATGCCATTGATACCACTGATCTGGATATACTTTTACTAATCTTTCTAGCTCACTTACATAAACTTCTGCCATATTCTCATATGGCAAACGCTTTACATAGACTCGATAAGAATCCTTTTCCTTAAGCGCCGCTACAAAATAAACATTACGCTCAAGATGTTTTGCAAATCTAAAAGCTCCTTCAGGGAATGAACGCTTTGAACCTAAAAACTCATACTCTTTACTTCTACCATTTCCGCGATCGCCCGCTATTAAAACAACCCCACCCTCATCAACTATAGATAAACCTAAAAACAACTCAGCTATACCAAAGCCTTCTGTTGGATGTACCTCTATCATGGTGCGCTTTGAATGGCGATCTTTAAAAGCCCTAAAGGTTGCTGTTCTTGAAAGTGACATAAAAACATGAAATTTAACCTTACACTCCCCATAAGCGGCTATTGCTTCTGTATTACCTAGATGAGAAGAGATAACTACCGCACCTTTCTCTTTTTCAATATCTTCTAAAAAAGTACGAGTATCATCATTTTCTTCAAACACGATTTTCGGCTGTCCCTTCCCCATTGATAAAACAGCTATTTTATCTGCGAGAGAAAGCGCGAAGTTAATCATTTTTTGACGAGAGAAGGACGCCTTTCTTGCAACAGGATCAAATATCCAAACGACGTTTGCAACAACACGAGCTATAAAATCAAATAATCCCTTACCAAATATACTATAGAGCATCCATGCAATCTCCATCCCTAATGGCGTTGATGCCCGCTCAGTCTTATCGACTTTAGGTTTAAAAATCGCCCACGCAACTAAATACGAAACAGGCAATCCCACTGCAAAAGCAGTACCAAAAGAGCGTATTATTGGAAAAGAGACAAAAGAAAGAGCCCCGAACCCAACCAAACTAGTTAAAAACGAACACGTGACACTCTTTAACGCACCACGAAAATCAGATGATAAAAAAATCGTATAATCAAGAGCCATGCCTACTATCATAAATGAAGCTAGTACATGAAAAAAATTGACATTGCCATGTGTTAATTGTTCAAAGGCAAAAACTGAACAAACGGCAAAAATTGAAGGTGTTAAAATTAATGCAACTCGCTTACGGTAACTAATTCCCAACAAGAAAAACAACAACACAAAAGAAAGAGTTAACAAATGTGCCGCTCGCTTCTCATGTGTATTTATGAGGCTAGCAATCATTTCCCGTGGTGCATAAATCGAGACACCTTTAGTAGCTGATGTAATATTTTTAGCATCTTCTATTGAGACATTAGGGACTATACTCATTACTGAATTAGAGCCATCTGTGAACAAAAACCGTTGTGCAATTTGCGGAGGAATATCTTTTTCTTTTATTTCCTTAGGCTGAAGCGTATGGGGCAACTCAAAAAAACCTATTGATTTCAATAGCGTCGCACCTTCTTGAGATGAACAATCTTTTATAATTACATAATTTGATATTCTTTTCTTAAAAGAAGGCAAAAACTTAGATAGACACACAGAGGTTTTGAAAACTTGTTCTTCTCTTTGAAGAACCTCTTCAAGCGTCCCTCCAGAAACAACTGCCATACCAGCACTTTTATTTATTTGACTTAATTCTGCAATCATCCTTTCAGATTGCATCAACTTCTTAGATGGCTTATGTAAATCTTCTGCCCCAGTATGGAAATTTGAAAAAATCAATCCAAAACTAGAAAACAACGCTATAACAGGAACAATAAAACTAGTCGCTAAAGAACCTTCTAATTTAATCATCCATTTTGGAGGATTATGTGTCTTAACTTTTTCCGAGCGTAATACTCCACAAGAAAGAAGTGTTAAACTAAAAATAAGGCTCGAGAAAAGACCAGCCGTTAAAAAAATAGCCGTTTGAACTAACGCAGACAAACTGGAAAAAGCCAAAGGCAATAGGCTTACGATTGTAGTCAAAAATGACTTTATAAGATTCTTCTTAACAATCACCTCATTGCCTTTTATTGCTAACAATGCATGGAAAGAATAGTCCACTGCTAATCCTATAAGTGTTGTACCAAAAACCAAAGCCATTAAATGAATTGAATCAAAAAAGAGGCAAACAGCCGCAAAGCCTACTGAGGCAGAAACAGCAAGATTGAGTAAAATGGCTAGGATAGATTTTAATGAGGAAATAACCCTTAACGCCAATATAACAATAAAAGCAAGCGAAAATAAAGAAAGTAAAGTTATCTCTCTTTCGCACTTTGAAGAAGTTTCTAAAGTGTGTAAACTTACACCAGAAATTGAAAGCGTTGCATCTTTAGATGAATTATTAAGCCTATCACACGAAAGAAGAATTGGATTCAAGATATTGGGCAGTTTCTTAATATCAAAGACCGATGCTTTTGGTAATGAAAATGAAATTAACACATGATAAAGCCCATCTGCTTTAGCACAAAGAAAATCATCTTTTAATTTCCAACTACCAAACCCTCGTGGAAGAGTTTTTACGAATCTATCAATAAAGCCTAATGAATCATCTTTTTGAAAAACAAGCTTGTACGAAGAAAACAAATCTCGCCTAACTTGATTTACTAAATTACTAGTTAAATAAAGCTCTTTATCCTTTGGAGAAAGAAATCCACCTCCCGCTTGAGAGTAAAAACTAATTATTTCTTTAAACTCTAGATTAGATGTCTTAAAAACAATGTTTTCGATTACATTAGTATCAAGTTGCGAAACGAAATTCTCGGCCAATTCTTGAGCCGCCTCAAATGTTTTGGACGATGAAATTACTTGCACTCGAGACGAGACAGCATTTTTTATTGGATCTGGAAGCGATAAGCCATTAGCCCCGGCAAGACGCTCTAAAGACGTTTCAAAGCGCCTCTCTTTTGCTAAATAAACCGCTGCTGCCAATGCAAAAGCAGCAATCACAAAGAAAACTAAACTTATCAAACGCTTCATTTACTACCTTTCGCAGGCAAAGAAGCAAAAACTTCTTTAAAAGTATAATGAGCTTTCTCTCCAGACGAAAAATAAAAAACAACCTCATTTAATGTCGCACTTCCCGTAAGTTCTAAGAATTTTATCAGTTGGCGCATATCCCGTCTTTTAGGCTCTAGCCTTACACGCCATTGATTAGTACTTAAATTAGATGCTTCAATCTTGAAAAGCTTTTCAAATCTGACATCCTTACCTGATGCAAATTCATCAATTGCTTTTGTAATTTCTTCATAATGCGGCATTTCCGATGATGGAACAACACGCTCACCATCTTCGCCAAAAAAACGCATTTCCTTCCCTTTCATTGAAATACCAGACACGAAAGGCTTTTGCATTTGCCAAAAAATACCTTGTCCTTTGAAGCATTTAACAATACCTGACGAAGAGATTCTAATAGGCGTTCCTTCAATTGTCTTTTCCATAGTCCATGTAGCAGAAGAATCTAGAGCTCTGCGAAGAGCCAACTCAAAATGCTCTCGACTATTCGCAAAAGACTGTATGACAGACAAAAAGAAAGATATCATCACAAGCGTGAACTTAATGAACAATCTAGAAGCCTTAAAAGTTAGCATAACGAAATTCTCCAGATGTACAAATTTCATCACTACACTTTATTGAGAAAGAAAACTTACCTTCATCCTTTCTTGATATCTCTAGCTTTAGTGACTCACGAGGCTGAATTGGACGTTGAAATTTAAGCCTTGCTATTTCGCCAGAGAAAATTGGCATATGCCAAGAGCGACGTATACAACGCTCAACATAGTCTAGCTGAACAACGCCTGGAAGTATTTTAAATGAATTAAAATGACCTTCAAAGTAAAATGCATCAGGTATAAATGTAATATTAGATGTATAAGATGAATCTAGTAATGTTTCGTTTTCTGATACAGGCTCTTGATAGCGCGACTTAAGAATAGGTGCAATTGTTGAGTGTGGCAGTTTACCTTGCTCATTATAATCAAACTGATTAACAAAACGAATCCTTCGCGGGAAAGCATATGACTTAATCGTTTTTAGTTTTTTCAACTCCGTTATTATAGCAGAGTAAGAAGATGATTTTAATTTAGCCTTCCCTAGTGCATTAAGCTTAACTAAAGCTCTTATTCTAGGCACTGCCTCATCTGAAGCGATTGCATGCGCCTTAGCAACAAGAGGATGTTCTTCTAAAGAATCTTCTATCTCAGACAAAGAAACATAACGTTCAAGTATTTTTACTTTTCGATCAATTCTTCCTAGAAGCAAAAACGTATTAGGCGATGTAAACTTTGCGGCATCTCCCATTTTAAAAGGCCTTGTTACTGAAAATTCTGAATCTACCTCTATAACACCTTCGTTATTTGCTTTTGCTTGAACACCATCGAACACACGCCAGTGTTCACCATTGGATCTGCGCCGCCATGCAACAGACCCCGTTTCTGTGCTTCCGAAAATCTCTGTAACTGCAATCCCCACTTCGTTCTGTATTCTAAAGGCTAACTCTTCTTTAAGAAGGCTGCCTGATGTAACAATACCAACCAGAATATTTTTAAGAAGCTTAAATTCTTCTCTTTGAATAGCTTTCTCTAGAAACGAAGGCGTAGTTACTAGTAGAATTTTCTCCTTGTTTTGTGAAGCAAACAAAAGTTCTTCTACTGAAAGTATCGTCTCTTCATGAACTAAACATCCTGCAAATAAGGGCACCCTTACTTTCCATAATGCTCCATACATATGCTCAGAACGAATTGTCGTAACAACATAAGGCTTAGTATCAAACAAGTCTGGTAGCGACTTAACAAGCATAGATGCATCAGCATCAAGGGAGATTGCGCTTTTAAGTATCGTTTTTGAAACACCAGTAGAGCCTGATGTAGAAAACGCAACACTCATTACTTCGCCCACGGCTTAACACCTTTCACCTTACATCTACAAAGCCATTCTCCCGCAAACATCATAGCAAACAAAATGTATGCGATTGCACCATTGTAAATAGCCCAAATTTCAAGAGGAGCTATTACTGTTGCCAGAGTTACTAAAAAATGCAAAAAAAGAAACACAACCCACACACGATTTACTTTGCGACAATATTGCAAACCCTTCTCGTCTAGTATTTCACCACGCTTTCTAGCAATCTTCTCCACAATGGGCGTTTTAAAGGAAGAAATAAAAAAAATAAAAAACGCAACCCCTGTCACTATCGCAGGATAAAGGCGAAAATAAACATTGCCACGTAGGAAATACACTAACCAAACAAGTGCAATGGCAGATAACACTTTAAATACGGCCATCATCGCCGCGATTTTTAGCGACCTTGTTCTACCAAGAGTTTTTCAACAACATCGACTATATCACCTAAAGTGCGAATCTGCTTAAAATCTTCTGCTTTGACTTTTAAGCCTGTCATCTGTTGTAAACGAACGACCATATCAACAGCATCAATACTGTCTAAATCTAAATCTTCAAAAAGCTTAGCTTCCGGGACAAGCTTTTCTGATGCTATTTCAAAATCTGAAACTAAAATCTCTTTAATTTTATTTTCTATTTCTTCTCTTTTCATCATTTTACTCCAAGTTAATCCCAGCGTTTTCAGCAATAAATGTTGCTAATGAAGCTACACTACGGAAATGCTCTCTATTTTCATCAGCATTAGTTTTAAATTTTACGGCGTATTTTTTCTTAATTGCCGCGCCAATTTCAAGTGCGTCAATACTGTCTAATCCTACTCCATCGTCACCGAAGAGAGGCGCATTAGCATCTATCGCATCAGCAGTAAGCCCTTCAACCTCAACAGAATTAATAATTAAGTTTTTTATCTCGTTCTCAAATTCAACCCTATTCATTATTCTTTTCCTTTAAATCCTTGTATTTAACTCTACTTCTAGAGATTTTATATACGTTTTCGCATCTAAACAACAAAACTTATGTTTCAACGTATTTTATCATATTATACGCATTCATTCAATCAAAGTGTTATATTATCTATTAATCGAGTCTTGCCGGAATATGCCGCTATAAGAACGACATCTCCCTTTTTAGGGTTGGCAACTTTCTCTAAAGTATCGGCATTTACCGCTTCAATATAATCGACTTTTAGCCCTGACGCTTTTAGCCTCGATGTAAGATGCGAAAACTTTATTGCTTTACTTTTAAGCAATCGCAACGAACGCGAAATTTCAAGCGCATTTTCTTTCTCTATTTCAGAAAGATATGTATTTCGGCTAGACATTGCTAGCCCAGATTTCTCGCGAACAATTGGAGCGACAACAATTTTCACAGGAAAATTCATATCACGAACCATCCTCTTTATAATTGCTGCTTGCTGATAATCCTTTCGACCAAACACCGCCACATCTGCTTGAGATATATTAAAGAGCTTTGTAACCACCGTGCAAACGCCTCTAAAATGCCCTGGGCGGCGTGCCCCACACAATCCTACCGAGAGCCTTGTCTCATCAACATAAACGGAATGATCTTTCTCATACACGTCTTTTGCACTAGGGATATATACCGCAGTCGCTCCTGCTTGGCGGCATTTAGCTAAATCTGCCTTTTCGTCTCTTGGATATTTTTCAAAATCTTCACCAGGACAAAACTGTGTAGGATTTACAAAGATGCTAACTATAATCTCGTCAGCTTTTAATGTTTTAGCCTTCTTTATAAGAGATAAATGACCATCATGCAAATAACCCATAGTAGGAACTAATGCAATCTTGGAGCCTTGACGCTTTTTACTTAATACCCATTTCTGAAGCGCCGCGGAATTTTTGAAAATATTCATTTTCTAATTGATTTTAATAATTCTATTTCTTCTTTGTAACCTTGTAAGTCACAAGGTGTTTCAAGATAAAATGGCAAATGGCTTAATCGAGGTGAATTAATTATACGCTCAAATGCTTCTAGTCCTATAAAACCCTTGCCGATTTTTTGATGCCTATCTTTGTGGGCCCCAAGACTATTCATTGAATCATTGAGATGTATTGCTTTAATACGATTTCGTCCTAACTCTTGTTCAAACGAATCAAGTACCCCATCTAAATTATTTACAATATCATTGCCCCCGTCCCAAACATGGCAAGTGTCTAAACAGATAGCCAATTTAACTTCAGGACATTCGCTTTCAACTGCATTAATTATACTACTTAACTCCTTTGGAGAAGCTCCCAATTCACTACCTTTACCAGCCATTGTTTCTAGTAAAATAGTTGTAGATGGAACCTTACCAAACTTTTTTAGAATTCTTATTAACATTGAAGCCACAAGTTCCATGCCCTTCTCTGCGCCCTGACCAACATGTGAACCTGGATGAAAATTATACATTGCTCCTGGTGTAAGTTCTAGCCTCTGCAAATCATCAAACATCACAGTCTCAGCAAAATCCCTTACCCTTTGCTCTTGACCAGCACCATTAAGAGTATAAGGCGCATGCGCTAGAATTGGGCCTATGTTATTACTAGAAGCATATTCCAGAAACATCTCAACATCACTCTTGTCAATAGGCTTAGCCGCCCCGCCTCGTGGATTTCGAGTAAAGAACTGAAACACATTTGCACCTATTGACACAGCTGTCTGTGCCATAGCCATGTATCCTCCTGACGACGATACATGACACCCTATTTTGAATTCTGCCATTTTTTAAAGTTTAGAACGTTGAATTTTACCTGAGACTGTCTTTGGTAACTCGTCACGGAAAACAACTATGCGCGGATACTTATAAGGCGCAGTATGAGACTTAACATACTGTTGAATCTCTTCTTTAAGTTTTTCTGTACCCTCAACACCCTTAACAAGCTTTATCGTAGCTTTTACTACTTGACCACGGACGGGGTCAGGCGCTGCCGATACACCGCACTCTACTACGTAAGGAAGCTCCATTATGACATTTTCAATTTCAAATGGACCAATCCTATAGCCCGAGCTCTTTATTACATCATCAGCCCTACCAACATAATGATAGTAATTATCTTCATCCTTCCACGCTAAATCGCATGTATGATACATTCCGCCGCGCCACATCTCAGAAGTCTTCTCTTCATCTTTATAGTAGCCAATGAACACTCCTGGGCGAGGATCCTCACGAGGCGTACGGATGACTATTTCGCCATGTTCGCCAGGCGCAACACTATTACCATTTTCATCTACTAGATCAACACCATAATCTGGCACTGGCTTACCCATTGAACCAGGCTTAAGCGCATCACCAAAAAGATTACCTAACGCACAGGTAGTCTCTGTTTGACCAAAGCCTTCATATATCTTCAAGCCTGTAGCTCTTTCAAATTGAACAAAGACTTCGGGATTAAGAGCTTCTCCAGCTGTAGTAACGTGGTGAACCGACGAAAAATCATACTTTGTAATGTCTTCTTTTATGAGCATCCGATACATCGTTGGAGGCGCACAGAATGTCGTAATAGAATACTTTGCAAACATCGGAAGCACCTTATCTGCATGAAAACGATCAAAGTCATAAACAAAAATCGCCCCTTCACAAAGCCATTGCCCGTAAAGCTTACCCCACATTGCCTTCGCCCAGCCTGTTTCAGAAATGGTAAAATGCAAACCATCTCGCTCAACCTGATGCCAATATTTGGCTGTTACATAATGACCAAATGGGTACTTATATGAGTGAAGCGCCATCTTGGGATACCCAGTAGTGCCGCTTGTGAAGAACATAAGCATCGGGTCTGCACCACCAGGAGCGTCGTTAGATCTATTATACTGACAATCAAACGACAAATACTCTTCATCAAAATTACGCCAAGTATCTACCTTGCCATTAACCGTCATTTTTATAATGCTTTGCGTAAGGCCTAACTCAACTAATGCCTCATCAGCAAATTTTGTAACTTCACCATCTGCGGTGCAGACAAGAGCTTTTACATCTGCAGCCTTTATACGGTAAGTAAAATCATGCGTCAATAGCTGGCTTGTCGCAGGAATAACAACTGCGCCAATTTTGTGAAGAGCTAGAATTACTGGCCAGAATTGGTAATGGCGCTTCATCACCAGCATCACTTTGTCGCCTCGTTTAATGCCAAGCGAAATAAAATAATTAGCAGCTCGAGATGACGCCTGAGAAATATCAGAAAAAGTAAACCTGCGTTCTGTCATGTTATCAGAGACATGTATCATCGCAAGTTTTGTTGGATACTCTGAAGCAATTCTATCAATGATATCAAAGGCAAAATTAAAGCGCTCTAGATTGCGATACTTGATATGTTGCAAACATCCACGCTCATCCTCAAGAACATCAATATAATCCTCAGCAATAAGATGCTCAGAATCTCTGCGCATAGGCTCGATTTCAAGGCCAAGACGTTGATTTTGTTCGTCTTCTGCCATAATCATCGCTAGAAACCTACACTTGCGCCCTCCAATCGCCAACATGCCATGAGGCGTAGAACTTTGATAAAAAGCGCTATCGCCTTCATTAAGAATTTCGACATGATCGCCAATGCGCAACTTCATTGAGCCTTCAAGAACAAGATTGAACTCTTGCCCTGCATGCGTTGTCGTATGAATAGGACGATTTTGAAGGCGTTCATCATACTGATAAGTTACATAATATGGCGTAGCAAGTCTATTTTTAAACATAGCAGCCATATTTTGGAGCGTAATACCATTTTCGTCAGTAGTTACTAACCCCTGGCCCTTACGGGTAATCATATAGCCAGATAACTTAGCGCTATGCCCTTCTAGAAGTGCCGTCACATCAACACCTAGAGCTACTGCACATCTATGAAGCACCGTAAAAGGAGGATCAACTAGACCTGCCTCTAATTTCTCGTATTGGGACGGCTCAATACCAGCCAGCTCTGCCATTTTTGAAATATCAAAGCCAACAATTTCACGCATCTCTCGAATGCGCACGCCCATTTCTTTTAGATTCGTCTCTTTCATTTCAAGAAATTATATCATTTAATCAATCACCTAGCAAACTTAGATATAAATTATTTTTTTGGCATTGCTTCTGGTGGACATGATGGAAGCCTACCATGTTGAAGCAAATCGTTAACTATCATCCTAACTTCAGTATCAAAGTCACCCTTAACAATCCATCTAAGATAATTCGGTTCAAGCTTAAAAAGCTTACGTAAGCTTTCGCCCTTCTTTTTACCAAAATTAACAGTAAGTTCGCCATCTTTCCAACGCAACAAACCATTACGGTCAACATTTAATGGATCTCGCGGTACTAAAAACTCATCCATCTGAGCCGATGTGCGCGGCAATTCTTCATAACGCTCAAGTTGCGCACGCAACACATCAAGAGTTGCGCGTGTATCAGCCTCTGCACCATGTGCCCCCTCGTGGTCACGCCCGAGATAGAATTTTACAGCAGCGCTTAAATCACGCCTCTCCATACGATGATAGATACGCTGAACATCAATGTGTCGCCTCTGTGAAGAACAAAAAGCCTTGCCTACTCTAGCAAACTCTTCTTCCAAGCATGGGATATCAAATCTATCGGCATTAAATCCCGAAAGATCACAGCCATCAAAAAACTCAAAAATCTCATCGGCCTTATCAGCAAATGTCGGGCAATCTTTTACGATTTCATCACTAATGCCGTGAATTGCAGTAGTCTGCTCTGGTATATGCACACCAGGATTAAGAAGCCAGCAACGGCTTTCCTCCGTGCCATCAGGCATAACCTTTATAACCGCCAATTCAATTATACGATCTTGGCGCGGCGAGGTGCCTGTTGATTCAATATCAAAAACAATTAAAGGTCTATCAAGGTTAATTTTCATTTTTTAATCGGGTTATTAAATTGGCAAACAACATCAAATAAAGCTTCTGCAAGGTTTGGATCAACCTCAAAAATATTGTCGTTTTCAGAATACGTCCTATTGTTGATATTTGCTTTTACACCTAAAAAGCGCGACATATTTTTCTTTTTAGTTCTTTTAAAGAGTTTCTCTCTATCGAGGAGTCCGCGATTAACTAAATCTTGGAATAGAGCATTAAGATGCTTAACATCAACATATTGCTCTGAATTTTCGACATCATGCCAATTTTCTGCTTCGTGATTTTTCGCAAAGTCATTAGAAACCTGCTCACTAGTCCCTTTAAGAACCTTAACATATCCAGTGCCACTTAAATAAACACTAATACGACGAATAGGACTAGACTTAAGGTTATAATAGTGAATGTGGACCCAATTTAGACTACTGTCTTCAACTGTTATATATGGATCCACCCAAAACGGTCCGCATCCAGAAAGAACAAACGCAACTATACCAAGTATTAGAGTTTTTGCGAACATATCAACCCCGTTCCATATAAGGTGAGATTTTTATCGATTATAAAATCTATATCTAAACCTTCAAGCACTCTTTGTGCATAACCACCAGTGGCAACTAATTTTAGTTTTTGTTTAAAATTAGATTCAAGCGTAGAGACTATTTCTTTAACCATACCACGATAACCGACAGTAACACCAAAAAGCATGGCCTCTTGAGTAGAGCGACCAATTTTAGGCTCCTTAAAACGCTTTAATTTTAATTTAGGAAGTTTTGCCGTACGCTCATATAAATAATCACTCATTAGCGGAAACCCTGGAGCAATTACCCCTCCTCTCCAAATGCCATCATTAGTGACAACTGCAGCTGTAAGAGCTGTCCCGAAATCCATAATGACAACACCAGTGCCATAGCGATCTACCGCAGCAGCAGCGTCAGCTAACCTATCTGCACCAATCGTTTCTGGTTTAGGATAATCTAATTTTGGAGATTTTAGATTTTGCCAAGAAACAACATGAAAAGGAAGTTTTCGTTTCTTAGCATGACGCTGCCACTTCTTGTCTTTTTCTGGAACAACGCTAACATACGCCACCCCATTAAGGTAGCCTTTAGAGAAACTTGAAACTAATTTATCAAACTCAAGCGTTGCATCCTTGAACGAGCCATCGCAATGTGTAACCCGCGTCACTTTACCGCCAGCCCACAACCCGATAGCCGTCGAAGTATTACCAACATCAACGGCAATAAAATTCAAACCGCACTCCATTCAAGCGAAAGGTCTACGCTACCAGCACTATGCGTTAGACAACCAAGCGAAATAGCTGTAACGCCAGTAGAAGCAATTTCACGAACTTTGTCTAGCGTTATGCCACCTGAAGCTTCTGTTTTAGAAATGCCCTTGCACATCTTTACGCATTTCTTCATATCCTTAACGCTCATATTATCGAGCATTATCCATTCTGGAGCAGCTTTCAACGCCGAAGCACATTCTCTAAGGCTCTCCACTTCAACCTCAATCTCAAGACGAGGAAATTTTTTGCGAGCCGCTGCAACTGCTTGATCAAGTTGATCAGGATCGCCATCGCGCCAAAGACGACGATGATTGTCCTTCATCAAAACTCTATCATACATACCGAAACGATGATTTGTACCACCACCGCATAATACAGCATATTTTTCAAAAACTCTTAAGCCAGGCGTCGTCTTACGCGTATCTAAAATAAGAGTACCGTACTTCTTAACAGCATCTACAAACTTCTTAGTAAGAGTTGCTGTTGCACACATACGCTGCATGAAATTAAGCGCAGTACGCTCCGCCATAAGAATCGAACGAGCCTTACCGCTAAATTCTAGAATCTTTTCACCTGGTTGAACAACTGAACCATCAGGCTTAAGAATCTTTACCTTGATTGTTTTATCAATAGCTTTAAATACAGCCTTCGCCACTGTAGCACCTGCAACAACACACGATGAGCCTTTAGGATAAATCTCGCCGATAGCAGTCTGATCGGCAGGCACTAGCGCTTCGCTCGTAGCGTCGCACATACGACGCCCCGGAGCGCAAAGATCTTCTTCAATTGCACGCTCAATAGCCTGACGTGCTAAACGAGAATTCATTACATCTTTCATCGCAGGCTACTCCGCATTAGGCGGGCATAAGAAATTCCCAATGGCGGTAAAGGGTATAAGTAAGAATACCCACTACAGCAAGAGCTACACACCCGAATACAAGAGCATATGTAGAACTTTTTTTGCCAATTGTACCTGCTGCTGGCTTTGCAGGTGCTGTATCTAATTTGAGCCTATCAGCGATTGCTGCGCCACCTTGCGATTTAACTGTTTTCTTGAGCTTCATTTGACACTCCCAATACTTGCATTATTTCTTTGCATTATATCATAAAACAAAAGATTTTTGGGAATAAAAATAAACTTATTTTTATTAGCAAATAGTTTAATTCATACACTACAATTTCTCAATCCGCGCCCTAAACTCGACTCACAGTTCTCCTGCGATCTAAGTAGTAGTGAAATTCTAAAAAAATGCCACAAATATCTTGTGACTTAAAATTTAGTAAAAAAATATCGGGATTGGTCGGAGCGGTGGGATTTGAACCCACGGCCTTTTGCTCCCGAAGCAAACGCGCTACCAGACTGCGCTACGCTCCGAAACTTTTTGATAGTATATCACACGCTGTTATCAAAGTCAAATAAAGAGATATTTCACGAAAAGTTGAACATCAAGACTTCTTGCCCTTCGCTCGGTTTCAATAATTTTATTCGACTTCAATAAATGCAAATGATGATGGAACTAACGTAAGCTCAATGAATCCATCTGCAGTTACTTCAAGCGGATACTCAGTATAAATGCGCCAATCATCCGTTAAGTGACAACGATAATGCTCTGCCTCAGGAAGATTAAGGCGAATAGTGATGTCATTACGAACATTATTATCGTCTGTGTAACGCGCTATATAAAGAGCGGTTTTACCACTATTTGAACGCGCAGCAACAGCATAAAGATCCTTATGTTTTTTACCATTAGACACCATCTCGCACTTTATCTGCTCTGGATAATCCTTAAGCATTCTCCCCCAGGCATAAAATGGATAATACCCTCTCATAGGCTGATGAGTAACCGAATCAAAAAGCATATTCATCCCACCATGAGTGCGAACATCATAATACATCGCCATATCAATTGGTGAGTTTTGACATTCAATCATCATGGCCGCAGCGAAAGCGGCCGCCTTCTGATTAAAAAAACTACTTTCAACTTGCCTCGAATAGCGCCATTCACCGCCTCGCCAGCCCTTTACATAATTCCACTCATTATAAATCGACTCTGTCTTTTCGTAGCCATGCATATCAAGATGCGCGCGCACCTCACGACCATACCGCGACGATTCTCTCACATCTGAACAATAGCAGTGCCACGAATAAAAATCTAAAGGAATGTTTTCTTTTGCACAAGCCGGAATAAAGAAATCCTTCCACTTAAAGGGATGTGCCATAGCCGGCCCTCCTATCTTGAGATTAGGAAAGCGCGCTTTCAAATGCTTGATCGTCACTTTAAAAAACTCAAAGAACTCCTCTTTAGTCCCAGTCCATGTCTTTTTATCTAAATCTGGCTCATTCCAAATTTCCCAATACTTTACATCCCACTTCTTTCCATTTGCCCATCCCTCTGTATAGTGAGCTATAATATGCTCACATATTCGCGCCCACTTCGCATAATCTTTAGGGGGATTTACATGATATGTCTTATCCCAAGGCTCAATGGATTGACCAAGCCTAAAAAACGGCTTCGTTCCAGCTTTGAACATCCAATCTAGCGCCCTATCAGTATGAGTAAAGTCGTAATTCTCGCTCTTAGTTTCATCAGCATCAAAATCAGGGAATATAGCTGAAATATCTATAACATACGGCCCGCCATATGTCCAACTATGATTCATATCATGAGTGCGCGCAAACGGTATATTAGCAGCCTTATAAGCCTTACCTTGTGCACTATTAGGATTGCACGGCCCGCAATTAACAGCATTGTGAGGCTTAATCACACCTAATATAACTGATGGATCAATTGAAACTACCCAGTCTGCAGCAAAGCTAGATAACGACATGATAATCGAAAACAAAAATAGAGCTCTAGTGTTCTTCATTTATGTTCCTTTTTTTCGTTGAATCTTGCTATCTCAAAAAAAGACTTATTTCTCGTTTGAAAAACAAGACTTTAAGACTTTGCCAATGTGGTCATTTTCATAGAATCCAGCAAATTTCTCTTGCATAACGCCTTTGGCAGTAGTCATTGCAGGAAGCGAAGAGTGAGTGTCGCTACCCCAAGCCACACCTGCTTTTTGCATTAATATCATAGAACAAGCATTGCCTAAACTATAGCGAAGAGGCTCTAAATAGTTTTTTGTTTCTTCTACCTTATCGCGATACTTTTTCATATCAGCATCAAAGGCTTTTTTAATTGATTTAATATCGCTTTCTGTAAGACGGACTAAATTAGTAGGTGATTCTGCTTCAATTGAATAACCAAATGCTTCACCAATTAAAGGACCAACATCTTCAAATTTCACATCGCCCTTCTTTTGAGCATAAAGCTGGGCTACTTGCCCATGGAATCTATCTATCGACATTGTTTGCTGTGCTAATCTCTCTAGGCGAAGGCGATTTCCACCTGCAGTAAAGCCCATTGTCATAGAGCCTGTCTCATGATCACCAGTTACTACAATCAGCGTCTCATCTGGATGCTTTTCTGCAAATTTAAGAGCAATTTTTACAGATTCATCTAATGCTAGAATATTGTGCAAAACGGTAGCTGCTTCGTTGCCATGGCAACCCCAGTCAATGAGACCAGCTTCACACATAATAAAGAAACCCTTGTCATTATCAAGTAGTTCAACTGCCTTCTCAACCAAGCGCGGCATGCGCGGACACCTATCATTATAACGCCAATCAAGCGCATGTGGCAAGGTACTTTGATTAAAATTCATTATCACCTTACCCTCACCCGGTTTAAGCTTCTCAAATGCTTCCTTGCTCCTAACGACTTTGTAGCCGTTTGATATTGCTGCTTGTATGGCTTGCTCTTCCTTCTCACCTTTCATACCAAAACCGCCACCAGCAAAATAATCAAAATTAGAGGCGAAAAGATCGTCAATTATGTTTTTAAGTTGCGAGCGCGATTTACGGTGAGCATAAAAGCTTGCTGGCGTAGCATGGGTAATCATCACTGTAGAAAGAATACCAACCTTTAGCCCATTTAGCTTTGCTACCTCAGCACACGAAAGCGCTTTCTCGCCATTTTCATCTACACCCAAACGGCCATTTCGCGTTTTTACGCCACAAGCTATCGCAGTGCCAGAAGCAGCAGAGTCAGTAACAAGATTGTTAGCCGATCTAGTGCGTGCCATACCAGTTATTGGCAACATATTCATCGCCAATGGTCCATTACCTTGAACGATAGAGAACTCATTAGCCATCATGCGCTGTGGGACGCTCATTCCATCGCCAATAAAAAGAAACACATATTTGGGCTTTTTTGCCTCTCCTGCAAAAGCAGTAACAACAAAAGAAGCCCCTAATACTAACGATAAGACTAAATTACGCATATACATGACAAAACTGAACTATCAACTTAACAATCTTTCGAGCACAAAATTATGCTAACCTAGCAAGTTTTGAAGCTATTCCAAGATATGTATCTGGAGTAAGTTTCATAAGTCGCTTTTTATCTTCTTCTGGTAACGGCAAGTTCATAACAAACTCACGCATAATCTCGGCATTTACACGGCGACCACGAGTAAGTTCTTTAAGCCTTTCATAAGGCTTATCCATGCCAACCTTACGCATCACAGTCTGAATAGGCTCAGCAAGAACCTCCCAGTTAGAATCAAGATCTGCCAAAAGACGCTCTTCATTTAATTCTAACTTACCAAGCCCCTTAATCGTTGAGCGAACTGCGATGAGAGTATAACCAAAACCAACACCCATGTTACGAAGCGTAGTAGAATCAGTAAGGTCGCGCTGCATTCTTGAAATAGCCAACTTGCGTGCCATAAATGACAACACAGCATTTGCTAGGCCTAGGTTACCTTCGCTATTTTCAAAGTCAATTGGATTTACTTTATGTGGCATCGTAGAAGAGCCTATCTCGCCTTTGATAGTGCGCTGCTTAAAGTAACCCATAGACACATACATCCATACGTCACGATCAAAATCTAGTAAAACACCATTCCAGCGACAAATCGCGTCAAAAAGCTCCGCGATTCCATCGTGCGATTCAATCTGAGTTGTTAAAGGATTTTGTCTAAGCCCAAGCGATTCAATCACCTTACGCGAAAGTTTACGCCAATCAACATTAGGATAAGCTGAATAATGCGCATTAAAGTTACCAACAGCGCCATTCATCTTTGCAGGCATCACGAGTCTGTCAATCTCTGCTGCTTGACGCTTAAGTCGCTGTGAAACAACTGCAAGCTCTTTACCAACTGTCGTAGGCGAGGCTGGCTGACCATGCGTATGAGCAAGCATCGGTGAATTGGCGTATTTTTTAGCCATATCAACGATAATTGATGTCATCTCATCCATCGCTGCCCTAAGAACTGCTTTGCCGTCGCGCAACATAAGAGCATGAGACATATTATTGATGTCTTCGCTAGTGCAGCCAAAATGAATAAATTCGCCGCGTTTTTCTAATGAAGTGCCTTTTATTTTTTCTTTAAGAAAATATTCAACAGCCTTAACATCGTGGTTGGTCGTTTTTTCAATTTCCTTAACACGCATAGCATCTTCTACAGAAAATTCAGAGGCTATCTTCAAAAGAAGCGAACGCTCCGCCTTAGTGAGCGATTTGCATTCAGGAATTAGCTTTTCATCAGCAAGAGCCTCAAGCCAAACGCACTCAACAAGAACACGCCTTTTTATTAAGCCATACTCAGAAAAAATATCTTGAAGTTCAGAGCATTTTGATGCATAACGACCATCAATAGGGGAAATTGCTTTAAGTGTATCGAGCGACATAGTAAACACCCTTTCAGATAAGTTCTTTTGCTTTTGAATAAACATTTTCAACTGTAAAGCCAAACTCTTCTTGCAAACGCTTATACGGCGCAGATGCACCATAATGATCCAGCGTTATAAACGAGGTTGTTTTATAATCAAGGCGGAAGCGATCCCATCCAAAACGAGAGCCAGCCTCAACAATAACACGCTTTTTCATTTCGCTAGGAATAACTTCTTCCTTATACGAGCATTTCTGATCAAGGAAACGCTTCATAGAAGGCATGGAAACGACTCTAACGGCAACACCCTCTATTGCGAGTTTCTTTGCTGCATCAAGCGCGAGAGACACTTCACTACCTGTAGCGATAAACAAAATAGTTTTTTCATTTTGTTCGCCTGCTTTGTAGATAATGTACGCGCCCTTTGAAACTCCCTCTGCATTCGTCCCCTCAAGAATCGGAAGATTTTGCCTTGTCGTCATAATGCAGCTAGGCCCATCTTCATTCATAAGCATTTCTACCCAAGCATAACCAGTTTCATTAGCATCTGCTGGGCGCCAACCTGTGACACCTGGCATCGTGCGAAGTGCGGCTAACTGCTCAATAGGCTCATGAGTTGGACCATCCTCTCCAACATAGAAGCTATCGTGAGAGAAAACAAAAATTGATGGCAATTTCATTATCGCCGCAAGACGAATCGCTGGGCGGCAATAATCAGAAAACACAAAGAAGGTCGCACCAAAAGCACGAAAATCATCGTAAGCGGTAAGACCGTTTACTATCGCAGCCATCGCAAGTTCTCTTACGCCCCAATGAAAGTTTCTGCCTGAAAAATCACCCTTCTTTATCCAGGAATACTTCTTTAAGCCTGTCTTGTTAGAGCCCTCTAAGTCTGCGCTACCGCCAACTAACTGCTCAAACTGTTCTGCTAAAGCATTCATTACCTCGCCATTAGCATTGCGCGTTGCGACAGATTTTGACGGATCAAACTTTGGTAAACAAGCAAGAAGCGCCTCGCGATTAGGCGAAGAGAAAGGCTTTTCTAAAGACTCTTTAATATATTTATTACGAAGACGGCGGCACTTACTAGCACGCTTTGAAAAGATATCATAAACCTCTTGTGAAACTTGGAATGATTCTTCAGGATTAAAGCCAAGGCTTTTCTTCATCGCGGCAATTTCTTCTGCACCGAGAGGAGCGCCGTGACAGTTATGAGTGCCTGCCTTTGTGGGAGCACCCTTACCAATCGTCGTTTTAGCGATAATCAATACGGGAGCGTCTGCAATTTTAATAGCCTTCTTGAAAGCTTTGTCTATTGCTGTATAATCATGGCCATCAATCTCAAGAACCTTCCAACCATAAGCTTGGAAACGTTTCTTAGCATCGTCAGTATTGGTGTCTGTTACGAGGCCTTCAATCTGAATATCATTAAAATCATAAATCGCTATTAGCCCACCAAGCGCTAGATTGCCTGCAAGAGAGGCTGCCTCATGACTAATACCCTCTTCCATATCACCATCGCCACAAAAAACCCAAGTACGATTTGTGCGGTTTTTCATCTTTGCGCCTATCGCCAAGCCTACCGCCATGGCTAAACCTTGACCTAAAGGACCTGTCGTAACTTCAACTCCAGGCATTTCATTGCGCTCTGGGTGTCCTGCGCAACGAGAACCAAACTGTCGAAAAGTCTTTAATTCTTCTAGCGTAACATCACCAGTTCCTGAAAGATGATTTAACGCATAAACTAGACTAGAGGCGTGACCACCAGAGAAAACGAGCCTATCACGATTCTTCCAGTTCGTATCACGAGGGTCAACATTTAAATATTCAAGCCAAAGCACACTAGCCATATCCGCCATACCAAGTGGCGCACCAGGATGGCCAGAATTAGCCTTCTCAATCATATCGGCCGAAAGGCATCTAATAGTATCTGCCACGAGCTTTAACTTTGACTCTTCGATTTTCATAGCCAACTCCTTTATCTTTTAAAAATGAAAAATTTACGAATGAAAAAATTAATAAAAAAAGACGCCAGAACTTCAACGACTAACGCAAAGGAAGTACTAGCTCCCATTGAATCAATCAAAAACTTCATAATTCCAAGCGCTACTAAAGTTGCAGATGCTGAACAAGAAAAGAATAAAACAAGCTCCTTTAGCCAAGAATATTTACCAGGTTTGAACACAAATTTTCTATTCATTAGCCAACAGAAAATATTTGCAATTATAAAACCAAAAGCTGTGTTAATAGATGCCAACATACCTCTAGTTGCATACCATGGTTCATCGCCTGTAAAATTAGCTTCAGGCAACCCTAGATACACTACTGCGAAATCTCCAGAGGCCAAGCACTTAAAGACTAGGCTAGAGGCCACATAGAAAATTATAGCTTGAATAAGTGTTGCTAGAACACCTATAACGCCGTATTTGACGAATTGCCAAAACGGGCTAGCGTCTAAGGAAAGTATCTTGCGGATCAATTAATCCCCAGCTTGTCTATGTCAACAGCACCAATTTCAAGCGGTGACGTTGTGCGCCACGCACCCCTTGTGAAATCAGGAATGTCAACCGACTTTGAACGAGCACGAACTGACTTTTCGCTAAGTTCACACAAGCAGCACCAGCTAGCTAAATCATAAACGTTCTGGTCAAGTGGCATACCATTTTGCAAGCAGTACGCCACACGAAGTAGCATCATAAAGTCCATGCCTCCGTGACCGCCCATTTTCTTGGCTAATTCGCCAGCTTGCTGATAAAGCGGGTGCTTGTATTTCTGACGAATCTCTGCAACTTGTTCATCGCTGAAGAAACGATGAAGCCCTTCACCAGGCTTTGACTCCCAACCTAAACGAACTGGGCAACCATTTCTAACATGACCTAGAGGAGAGCAGAAATTGATGCCTTCAAAAATACCCTTCGTGCCAGTAATGCGATTAATACGCGAGTACGGGCGAGGCGACGAAACATCGTGCTGAACCATTATAGAGCGACCAAGATGCGTCTTAATAAGCATCGTATTCATATCGCCCATCTCAACTTTTTGTTTATGCTTCCAATTCGATTCTGGATAAGCAGCCTTAGCGTATGCCTCAAAATTAGCCTGATTACTCTCTAATGAAACGAGGTAATCAAATTTGTCACCACGATTGATATTCATCATCATAGCAACGGGGCCTAAACCGTGAGTTGGATACTGGTTGCCTTTATGGGCGATATTATGTCTTAAACGCCAGAAATTCCAATAAGCCCAAGTATCTTTCTTCCAATCACCGTAATTGTGAGAGCGAAGATCATGTATGTAAGCGCCTTCTGCGTGAACTATATCACCTAAAAGACCAAGCTTAACGAGATTCATGGCAAGCATCTCTGCTTCGCCATAGCAGCAGTTTTCAAGCTGCATACAATGACGACGAAGCTTTTCTGACGTCTCAACAAGCTCCCAGCATTCATCTACTGTAAAAGCACTAGGAACTTCAATCAAAACGTGCTTACCAGCCTTCATAACATAAAGCGCTATCGGCACATGAAGCTCCCAAGGAGTAGAATTCATTACAACATCAACTTCTGGGTCGTCGCAGAGTTTCTTCCACGCCTCGGGGCTACCAGTATAAACTTTAGGAGCGCGAGTCTGAGAAGAGCGTTCACACTGCGAGCGTCTTTCATCAATCTTCTGCAATGCTCTTTGAATATTATCGGCCTCAAGATCACAAATCGCAGTAATTTCACAACCAGGAATCGCTGCAAAAGCAAACCCTGCCCCACCGCGGCAAAGCCCGATAATACCAATACGGAGTTTCTTAAATGGCTTATCGGCATAAGTAGCCATAAGACCACCTTCACCAAAACCAAAGCCCTTCGTGCCTGTGCAACCAACTGCAAACGCAGCAGCACCCATCCAAGCCGTACCTTTAAGAAACTCACGTCTATTCATTAGTTAAATCTCCTCGTTTTAGAGATATCTGTCAGTCAAATTACTTCTTAGACGCCGCCACGGCCACGGAGAGTGCCGTGAGAAAGGAAGCCCTCATACTTACGCACAAGAAGATGGCTTTCCATTATGCGAAGCGTATCAAGCGCAACACCCACGATAATCAAAAGCGAGGTACCACCAAAGAACGAGGCGATATCCCAAGGGATGTTCATCCAGCCCATAAGAAGGTTAGGAATAAGCGCAACAACAAGAAGACCCGTACCACCAATCAAAGTGATCTTTGTCATCATGTCATCAAGAAATTCTGCTGTCGCACGACCTGGACGAATACCAGGAATATACGAGCCACCCTTCTTGAGGTTCTCAGAAATATCAATAGCATTAAACTGAGTAGCAACCCAGAAGAACGCAAAGAACATAATCAAAAGAGCATAAATTACGATGTGAAGAGTCGTTGGATTAGCAAGATCATCAGCAAATCTATTGAGCATACCGCTAAAGCCTGTTGAAGTTGGATCTGTTACCCTCTTGAGAAGCGCAGCTGGTATCTGAATAAGAGGCTGAGCAAAAATGATAGGCATAACACCAGTATAGTTAACTCGTAATGGCATGAATGTTTGCTGCATACCATATGTATTGCCACCACCAACGCTACGACGCGTAGAATTAATAGCAACCTTGCGCACGCCCTGAACGAGCATCACAGTACCCATAACAACGACTACAAAGAAGCCAAGGACGATTGGAAGCTCTGCCAAAGGAGCTGTCGCCTGAACACCATCAAGACCAAAATAACGCTGCCATGCGCTAAGAAGCGCCTGAGGTAAGCGCGAAGTAATATTAATCATAATGATAAGCGAAGCACCGTTACCGATACCGAACGTAGTAATTTGATCAGCAATCCAAATGACGAAAAGTGACGCTGTCGTCATGCCAATAACAGTCATAAGATGGAAACCTAAACCAGGATTACTGACGGCTTGAAGCAACTCGCCGTTGTAAGAAAGCCCCATTCCTAGACCTGGCATAGAGACAACAGTCGCAATACCCCAAGACTGAACAATACAAAGAACAATCGTGAGATAACGTGTTACTTGAGCAAGCTGCTGCCTACCAGTTTCGCCATCTTTTTTCATTTTCTCTAGCGCAGGAATTACAGAGCCCAAAAGCTGAATTACAATCGACGCAGAGATGTATGGCCAAATCGAGAGGAAGCCTATCGCACATTGACCAAGAGCACCACCAGTAAACACATCAAATAAATCCATCAAACTGCCGCCGCCCTGAGAAGCTGCACGCATATCTGCTATAGATTTAGAAAGTGCAGCCCAATCAACACCCGGAGTTGGAATTTGAGAGATTAAGCGGCACACAAACACTAGCCCTAGGGTAATAAAGATTTTCTTACGCAGCTCAGGTATGCGAAACGCATTCGAGAAACCCTTCATCATCGACATATAACTATTCTCCTCGTCTATTACTATGGTTTTAAAAAATTTCTCAGTATTATAGCAAAAAATATCACGGATAGCAAGAAAACCCAGCTATTGGGCAAAAAACTTTAGCAGTAATTCTGTTTCATCTAAATCGACTCCATGAGGATGATGACCATACATACCTCGTTTTATTACTTTTATAGAGCCACCGGCTTTTTTAAAGCGATCAATAAAAACCAAAGCGTTCAGTTCTGGCTTAACCGTTTGATCTTGCGCTCCGTAAAGAAGTAAAACTGGTATCTTAGCTAGAGCTATCTTTTCTGCATTATTGATTGGCATTCTTTCATCTTCTATCCATTTTCCGCTTTCAGGTGCCATTAACGCCCATGGGCCGATTTTCATAGCAGCCTTCGTAGGCGCGTCATTTGGAGCAAATGAGTCAAAACTTAAAAGCGGAGCGTCTAAATAAATACTTTTTATACACTCTGGGTATTTAGACGCATAGCGAATTGAAAAGAATCCACCCCAGCTCATTCCAATAAGATTTACCTTTGGAGCAAAACCAAGAGCATCAACTAGATATCGCTGAAATTGAGCGGCAATCTCAACGCCCTCGTCATTCATTCTTGTTTCAAAAAGTTCTATTGTTGCATGGTGATAACCGATTTTTAATGCCTCAGGCACTCCCGTGCGCTTTACATAGGCCTCTGCCCACTGCATAGTCCAAGTCCAAGGCTTATCTTTAAGCACCTTGTCTTTAGGCTCTACGACCCACGCAACCTTCCCCTTAAACAAAAACTTTATTCGATTAAAGCCATACCATTGATCCTGCGAAAGCACCTTGCATGTGGCGGCAATCTTATTTGATATCGAGACACTCTCATATGTAGATGCCTCCAATAAACCGGCACAAATTAGGCAAGCTGCTAAGAATAGTATTTTTTTCAACATCTCTCAAGCCTTTTATGAGTTAATTTTTATCTCCGCATAGCGCCCACGCTCTACACCGCGGGTATACTTAGTTGAGCCTTTCCCAAAAAGTATCGCATAAAATGGTGTAGAGCGGCGAATGCCTACAATCTTTTCAAGAAGCTCTGGCACCTCATTTTGAACTAACTTTAAAAATCCACACCAACAAGTGGAAATACCGTTTGCGTTAGCAAGATGCTCAAAATTAGAACATGCAATCACCACATCTTCTAAGGGAGTAGCTACTCCTGTCTTTGTCTCATCGCAAGAAACGATAAGCATACCCGTGGCACCTCTAAAAAACATATCCCCTGTGCCATTTCTGAGTTTAATTGCAGGAGCGGCCAACCAACGCGGTAGAAGTTTTGAACCGTCACGATGTTCCTCTAATACTTTTATAAAGGATTTCCTAAATTTATTCATCGCATTACGATCGGGATAACAATTAAATGTTAAACCACGAGCATTACATCCAGTAGGAGAATTAGCCAGTAGTTTCAACAGTTTTTCTATTAATGCCCTATCAACATCTTCATCCTTAAACGAGCGCATTGAACGCCTTACTTTCATCCAATTTTCCATTTGCTGCGCAGTTGGAATATCGGCACTCTCTACCTCTAGCGCTTCTTCGGGACGAATTCCATCAAATGTAACAGCGCCACTAGGACAAATCGCAAAGCAATGCTGGCAGAGCATACAATTCTGAGGTTGCTTCATAACTGGCGTTTGATCTTTACCCACGCCAAGCGCACCAAACGCGCAGTCTTTAACACAAATACCACACTTTAAGCACTTATTTTTGTCAACTTCAAAAAGCATTTCTTTTGAGTCTTGCATTTTTATGCCTCACTTTTTAATATTTTTTAATCGGTCAACTATTATAGCAATGGCACCATCGCCCGTAAGATTACAAGCCGTCCCCATCCCATCAAGCGCCATGTAAATAGCAATCATAAGAGCATAACGCTCTGGCGAAAAGCCAAGGGCAACTTCTGCTATTGAAGCACACGCTAAAACAACGCCCCCTGGAACGCCTGGTGAAGCAACAGCAACTATGCTAACCATTATTATATATTCAACAAAAGCTCCTATTGAAAGAGGCTCGCCAGCTAGAATAATTAGACCAGCAGCATAAACAACCATATTTGCCATACTACCAGATAGATGAATATTAGCGCAAAGCGGGACTACGAGATCTGCTGTTTCTTGAGAAACTCCATTTTCCTTAGTTTGCCTTAATGTGACAGGAATTGTTGCTGCCGAGGAGCAACATCCGCAACCGGTAAAATAAGCTGGCAACATCGTCCAAAGTGCTTTTAATGGGTTGCGCCGAGAAACAATTCCTGCTACTGTATATTGTATTAAAAGAACAAAAATCGTAATTATAATAGCTAGCAGCATAATCATGACACAAGAGCCACCAATAATCTTAAGTCGCCCGCTTGCTGTAAGATTTGCAATTACAGAAAGAATATAGAACGGCAGTAGCGGCACTACAACTTTCTCAATCGTGCGCGAGACAATCTTTTTCATCTCATCGAAAATCTTAGGCAATATTTCCGATTTTGTCGCAACCATGCCAAGTCCAAACATAAACGAGACAACGAGAGAAGTTGTCACATCCATTACTGGTGGTATCGCCAAAGAAAAATAAGCTGGGAACTCTTTTGCCACGATATTCTCTGATAAGCCACCTCCAAGAATCACTGGAAATACAGACTTAGAGACTAGAAAGGCGAACGCCCCAGAGAAGAAAGTTGAAATATATGCAATAATTGTTGTTAAAATCAAAAGCCTTCCAGCAGACCTTCCCGAGTCAACTATTGCAGGCGTCACAAGTCCTACAATGATAAAAGGAACAACAAATTTTATAACTTGAGAAAATATAGCTGTAAAGGAGTTTAGCATTCTTAATACTGGTGACGGCGCAAAAACACCTATCATAGCACCAAGAATCATAGCTACAAACAACTTAAAAAGCAACGAATCTTTTAATTTCATTGTTTACTCACCTTGCCTAGATTACTGAAGCAATCAAATTTATCAACTATTTTTGGTCTTATAAACCTCATTACTCCATTCATATTCTTTAGCGTTATCAGTTTCATAGACAGTATCAACTATGTAACGAAGAACACGAGCAGAGTTAAAAAGCAGATGATATCTTTTTCTGCCAGCAGAAGCTATTTTTCTACGCTTTTCTGGATTTGCGGCATAATAAAGAACTTTTTCTGCCAAATCTTTTGGGCCATCAAAAAAAACAGCCTCCTCGCCATCCTTAAAAAATTCTTGATATCCGCTTTTATTGGAAATAAAAGTAAAAATCCCTCGACCCATTAAATGAGCAAGTCGATCTGAAGAATACCACTTCCAGCCTTCTCTGCGATTTAATGACAGTGACATGGAACTAGAAAGCAGGGCCTCTTCATAATCGCTTCCCGAGATAGCAGGCCTGCCACAAGTACCAAAAAGACCAAATCGAATTTTATTAGATAAGTTCTTATCAAGCTCTCTAACTAATGATATACGCTCATCTCCTGATCCATCGTGACCAGCAAAAAATAAATCATACTTAAAATCTTCTCGCGGAGAAACATTCTCCCATTCCATTGTTTCATCACACATATTTGGAAGAAAACCGACAATATTCTTCCCTGTCGTCCATTCCTGCAGTTTTTCGCCAGCCGTAGTTATAAAAATCGCATCACACGAATACATCCTCTCTCGAATTTGATTTACAGTATGCTCTTGCCATATGGGATCTACATTTATATGAACAAGTTTAACCTGAGGCAGCAATGAGTGAATTTTTTCGAGAGTTGAATTACGAAGATAATCACAATGTCCAATAAGCACTAAATCAGGTCTAAAATTTAGACAAGTTTTGATAAATCTCTTATTCATCATCTTTGCGCCTATATTGCGCAAAAAACCAAGCGGTGCAAGATAGCGAGTAATATCACGCTCTGAAAATGACATTACACGATAATTATTACGAACGCCGCCACACATAAAACGATATCCTTGACCTTCACGACCTGCACCATAGCGGCGAATCTGAAAATTATCAACAACCAATAATCGCAATTGATGTTTACTATCCATTTACATTCCCTTTAATAACACTACCATCACATAGAGGGATGAATACCTTTCTTTTTTTTAGTGAATGGTATCACATTCTGCCGTTTTCGTCAATCCTAAGAATTTCGTTATTTGCAATAAATTACCAACCCCCTAACTTTTTGGCGCATTATATAAAAGACGTGTTGCTTTAGATATCTAGCTAATGAGTCACTACTTTTTCTTTTTACGCAACTCTCACAGCATTTTTTTAGCAAATCTTACTGATTTTCACGCAACTCGCACTGCATTTTTTAAGCAAATCTTACTGCTTTTTTCACGCAACTCGCACTGCTTTTTTTAAGCAAATCTCACTGCGGTTTATTGCATTGCAAGAAAATTTGAATACCTACTCTTCCGATATCTTGATGACGAATTGTAGGATTACACTGAAATTTTCAAACAAATATGTATATCTTCTCTTCCGATATCGCGCAATGCTCGTGCCATTGTCTTTTCTGCTAAAGTTGGGTCATTGCAATCATCAGAAAGATGTGCTAAAAATATTTTTTTTAATTCTTTTGAGGCAAACCTCTTAACAAGTTCTGCTGCCTCCTCATTAGAAAGATGCCCCCTTGGTCCACAAATCCGTTTTATAAGCGACATCTGCCTTCCACTGGCAAATAGCATTTCTAAATCATGATTAGACTCAAGCGTAGCTAGATGAGCCTTATTAAACATCTGCCCAATTGAATCTAATGGTGTGCCAATATCTGTCCCATGAAAATATGTTATACCCGATGCAGTAATAAGAAACCCTACTGGATCGGGAGTGTCGTGAGGAATACTAAAAGGACAAATATTAAAGGAACCGAAATCAAACTCTTGGGAATTTTCAAATATTATAAAAGAACTAATATCTAAATGCAATTTTTTTGCAATAACCTCAGCCGTAAGAGCATTTGCAAAAACAGGAACATCAAATTTATTCAAAAAAGTAGCTAGACCAGAAATATGATCTGTATGGTCATGAGTAATCAACACACCCTTAATACACGACGGATCAAAATTCCTACTCTCAAAAGACTCCAATATTAATTTACGAGTCACGCCACAATCAATGAGCAATGCCTCCTGTCCATGCGTAACAACGGTGGCATTGCCCTTTGACGAGCTTGCTATAGTGAAAAAATCCAATTAACCTCTCTCAAATGCTCTACGAGCTATGTCTGTTCGGCTAAAAGCCCCTTCAAATGAAACCTGCCCAACCCGCTCGTATGCCCTATCAACTGCTTCTCTAAGCGTTGAACCGCATCCTGTAACACTAAACACACGGCCACCAGAAGTAAGGATATCTCCATCTACCTCTTTAGTGCCACAATGAAAGACTACCGTATTATCAACTTTTTGCTCAAGCCCACGAACCTTCTTGCCCTTTTGATAATCGCCAGGATAGCCAGCAGAAGCAATAATAACAGTCGCTGCAGAGTCAGTAGATACCTCTATTTCATCTCCATTAAGACAACCTCGCGCAGCATTAAGTAATAACTTTGCAAACGAACCTTTAAGTCGAGGCAAAACAGCTTCTGTTTCAGGATCACCAAAACGAGCATTAAATTCTACAACATTAATTTTATCACCACTAGCTGCTAAATGATTCTTAACCTTACTATTGGGAGAAAGTCCATCTGGATTTTCATTAATCATAAGCCCTGCATAAAGTATGCCACGATAAACTATACCTCGCGCAGAAAGCTCACGCACCACCGGAAGAATGACTTTTTGCTTAATTTCTGGCAGCATATCATCTGTAACTATTGGCGCTGGACTATAAGCTCCCATGCCGCCAGTATTTGGCCCCTTGTCGCCATCAAAAACTCGTTTGTGATCCTGAGAAGACGGCAACAAGAAAGCCCTTTCTCCATCGACCACCGCAAGTATCGAGCACTCCTCACCATGAAGAAATTCTTCTATAAGAACAGTAGCTCCTGCAGAACCAAACTTGTTACCAGAGAGCATATCATCGATAGCATTAGTCGCCTCCTCTAAAGTCTCGGCAACTATAACGCCTTTGCCAGCTGCTAGACCATCAGCCTTAATAACAACTGGCAAACCATACTCTGGAAGCTGTGCCTTTGCCTTTTCAGGGTCATCAAAAACCTCTGCTTTGCCAGTGGGAACTCCTGCAGCTTTCATAATCTCCTTAGCAAAGCTCTTAGATCCCTCTATGCGGGCGCCATCTGCAACAGGCCCAAACACATCAAAGCCATTTTTCTGTAATTCATCTGAAAGCCCCTTTACTAAAGGTGCCTCTGGGCCAACTACTACCAAATCTGGTTTTTCAGCTAGTGCCCAAGCCGTAATTCCTTCAATATCGTCAGCTTTCAGATTAACGATTTTAGAAAGCTCTGCCATACCTGCATTACCAGGGGCACTATAGATTTCATGGTTCTCTTGGTCTTGAGAAAGCCTCCAAACAATTGCGTGCTCACGGCCGCCGCCACCAACTACAAGTATTTTCATTTTACTTCCCCACAGGTACTATAAGTTTTTGCCCAATCTTAAGCTTATCTGATTTAAGATTATTCAACTTCTTAATAAGTGCAACATTTGTATCTAGCGCTTTGGCTATGACAAAAAGTGTGTCGCCCGAAACCACTTCATACTCGCGCGTCTCACCTTTGTATTGAAAAGAAGGAGCTGTGGCTTTATGATTACTTTCAACTCGAGTTTCTGCTTGAACCTTTACAATTTTTCTAGACAACTCTGAAACTATTTCTGAACGCATATTTGACATCTCGTCTTTAAGACGAGCTACAGCATACTTAACAGCTTCTAACTCTTTCCTCAAATCTTCAATTTCGCTTTTTGCCGAATTCGAAGAACGCACTCTAGACTCTAAATCACTAAAATTCTGTCTTAAAACATCAATTTCTCCTGAAACACGTTGCATCTCAGCATATGCTTGTTGCTTGAGAAATGCATCTCGAGCCGTATTAGCAGAGCAAAAAGTCGTTGCTACTAAACTTGAAAAAAATAATATACTTTTAAGTTTCATCTTGTCCCTCAATTTTCAAAACATTAAGAAAATGGCCCAAAAGGTTATAAGTATTGCTGAAAAAACCAAGAATCTTGACTGCCGTCTAGATCTAGCGTCTTGTTCAAGAGTCCGGCTGCACATCTTAAGCCCACCACCAGCTAAATAATGGAATAGCCTCCATTTATGACGCGCCTCAGGCGAAACGGCAAGATACGACTCCTCTTCAAGATTAACACTCCATGGCTCAGAGGAACGCGTATACGAATGACTATCGCACTTAAAATTGGTATGATACTTACGAGTCATGGAAGTTTTATCTCCATGCCAGCTTTAAGCTTGCCATCAATTGAAATAACCGCCCTATTAGCTTGTTGTATTTGTCTCCAATACGAAGCCTTGCCATAAAAGCGGCGCGCTATAGATATCAATGTCTCGCCTTCTTTAACTACATATACTTCAGGCTTCTCTATTTGAGGAGTTTTAACTTCTGTTTTAGCAGGCTCATTAACTTTTTTCTTTTCCACCTGTGGGAGAGGAGCTTTTTCATCTTCTTCGAGGCTTTCTTTCAATTTCTTAACTTCCTCTGAAGATACGACAGATGGAGGAGAAGAAAGAGCATCTTCTAATAAAGCCTCATCAGTAAGCGCGATTTTTGGTGCTTTTGTATTTTCTTCATCTGAAGCACCAATCGAAGAAACCATCTTCTTAAGCCTTTCATACTCTGCGCGAAGATCTTCTAAATCCTTACGTGAAGTAGCTAATTCTTTACTTAACTTATCATTCTTTTCTGTTAGTTTAGCTATCGCTTCATTAGTTGACGCCTCTAGTTCTTTTTGCGCTTCAACAGCCTCAAACCTCTCCTCAAGAAGTTTATTGCACCTCTCTAGACGAACGGCCGCTATCTTAGCCTTTTCTCCATCTGGACTCATTCGCAAAAATTCCCTATATTCAAGAATAGCGCCTAAATAATCTTTTTTAGCCTCCTCTTTTAGACACGCTAGTTGAAAACGCGCAGCCGTATTAAGTGGATTAATATTAATGCAACGCTCAAGCCCTTCTATCGCTTTTTCTAGATTTCCTGCTTGATAATAAGTCATAGCCTCTCGATACTTCGCGTCCTCTCTGCCTGTTGAACGCTTAGAAGCATCTGAAGAATTATCGCAGGCAGCCACTCCAAAACAAATTACTAAAAACGCGATAGTTCTATTAATCTTCATCGTCTTCTTCCTCCATTTCCTCATCATCTTCTTCATCCTCATCGTCGTCGTCATCATCAAACTCGTCTGGCGTATCATCAATTTCGAAATCTTCGTCGTCATCACCTACTGCCGCTCCAACAGCTGGAGCTTCTAGATGAGAAAGTAAATCTTCTTGTTCTTCGATCGGACTTTCTACTTCTTCTTGAGCTGTTTCTTCCTGTGCTTGCTCGTTTTCCTGATTTTCTAATTGTTCCTGAGCTGCCTTCTCTTCAAGCTCCTCACTAGCAGCCTTTTCTAGCTCAGTCTTCTCAACCTTTTTGTATTGAGCCGCTTTCGCTCTAGGATTGGAACGCTGTAACGTTGGATCTAATTCGTTTAACTGCTGAAGATTAGCTAATCCAAAATGCTCAAGGAACAAAGGAGTCGTACCATAAAGGAATGGATGACCAGGAAGTTCAGATTTACCAACTAATCTAATAAGTTGCAAATCCATTAATGTTTTAATGTTTGCAGAAACATCTACGCCACGAATCGCCTCTATTTCACTTTTCGCAATTGGTTGGCGATAAGCAATTATAGCTAACGTCTCTAAAGAAGCCCTACCTAGTCTACTAGGACGATCAATTTTGAGCATAGCTCTAACATACCTACCACATGAAGGAATCGTCTGCAAACGATAGGCGCCGCCCGTGCATACCAACTTAAAGCCAGATTGAGCCACCTCTAGCGCCTTTTCAAGCCCACGAAGAGCGCTCTCTATTTCTTTAGAAGTGCAAGTGCGATAAACCTCCATAACTTCAGCATTCTCGCCTTGCTCACATTCAACAGCCTTAACAGCCTGCCGAATATCAGCAGCAGTTAATGGGACTTCACTTGCAAAAAGTAATGCACCTACAATTTCTTGAAGGCTACCAGGCAAAGGCATTTTCAATTCATCACTCATAATCGTCAGGTATTTCAAGCGGAGCGTCTTGTGGCGCTTCCTTTGACTGTAATATCGTTATCTCATGAAACGGAGCATTTTGATAAACTATTACTCTATGCTGGCGCAAGAGTTCCAAGAGTGCTAAAAATGTAACTATAATTTCACCCTTTGGCGAATTCTCCGGATCAAAAAGCACAAAAAACGAAAGTTGGCCCTCATTACGAATACGCTCAAGAATTGTATCCATCTTCTCGGGCACTGAAAAACGAGCGCCCTTTAGCTCTTCGTGTGGTATTTCGTTGGCTCGCGCTAACGCTTCTTGAAAAGCACTTAAAAGATCATACAAATCTAACGAGGAAAGCGCATTAAGAGCATCGGCTTGAGTTTTTTCAAATTTAGGTCTGCCGCCGCCATAATCAAAACAATTTTGACGCTCCGCCTCCATTCGCTCAAAGCGAATAGCTGCGTCACGGAATTTTTTGTATTCAATTAACTGCCTAACTAAATCAAGTCTTGGGTCAACCCATTGCTCATCAACATCGTTACTAGCCGTGCGGCGGTCAACAGGCAATAGCATCCTTGATTTAATAACCATCAATGTAGCAGCCATTACTATAAACTCACCTGCTATATCAAGGTTTAGCTCACGCGCAGCCTCAATAAACTTCATATACTCTGAAGTTATGTGGCCTACTGGAATATCGTATATATCAAGCTCTTCGCGCCTTATTAAGTACAACAACAAATCAAGCGGCCCCTCGAAAACATCAAGGTTAACTTTGTAATCATCTGCAAAGAGCTGCTGTTGCGCCATAACTTAAACCTAGGCCATCAACCTTCAAGCTTCGCTTCAATTTCTTTCTTGATTGAAGCAAACTCTGGTGACGCAGATGGTTTATCGTTCCAGTCAATAAATCTCTGCTGCAAATCGAAGAAGAACTTTCTGACTTCATCCTTGTCATTGAAAACACGCTCTAGAAGAAGCACTTTCTCAACAAGGTCAAACATAACTCTCTGACGTTCTGCTGGAGTAGAAGCGTCCGTTTCCGAAAAGGCGTTCTGTTGGAGATACACCATATCAAGAAACTCTGCTTTCATGTAGATAATAAAGTCTTCAATGCTCGTACCTTCCTCACCGACGACCTTCATCATCTGACCAACTTCACTTCCGCGGCGAAGGATTGAACGCGCCTTTTCTACGCGTGGCTGCTCAATAACGCTATTATAATGGCTCCAACTATCAAGAGGATCAATTGCTGGATAGCGTCTGGCGTCAGAGCGCGCACGCGAAAGGCCATGAAAGCCTCCGACCACCTTAAGTGTTGCCTGGGTAACTGGCTCATCGAAGTTACCACCAGCAGGCGAGACTGTGCCACCAATTGTTAGCGAGCCAATTGAGCCATCTAAAAGACGCACTCTACCTGCGCGTTCATAAAACGCTGCTATGCGAGACTCTAGATACGCAGGGAACGCTTCATCTCCAGGAATTTCTTCAAGTCGTCCAGAAAGCTCACGCATAGCCTGCGCCCAACGCGAAGTCGAGTCTGCTAAAACCAAAACATTTAAGCCCTGCTGACGATAATATTCAGCTAAAGTGACTGCAGTATAAACTGAAGCTTCACGGCTAGCAACTGGCATTGACGATGTATTACAAATAATTATAGTTCTCTCCATCAATGACTTGCCGGTACGCGGGTCGTTTAGTACTGGAAATTCTTTAAGAGTTTCTACCACTTCGCCAGCTCGTTCACCGCAAGCAGCCGAAATAACAACGTCAACCTTTGCATATCTAGCAGTCGTTTGCTGTAACACTGTCTTGCCTGCGCCAAATGGGCCTGGAATACAATATGTGCCACCAACAGCTACAGGGAAAAACGTGTCAATCGTTCTCACTGTTGTTTCTAGAGTCTCTGTAGGTGCAAGTCGCTCACTATAGCACTTAATAGGCACTTTAACTGGCCAACGCTGCATCATTTTAACTTCTTGAGTTAAATTACCATTCTCAAGAACGGCGATAACTTCCTCAACTGTATATTGGCCATCTGCTACAATGCTTTTTATCTTCCACGCACCCTTCAAAGCAAATGGTGCCATAATTTTATGACCAGGCATCGTCACGCCATCAAATATGCCTTCTACAACCCAACCGATGACACTACCAGCACGAACAGTGTCACCAACCTTGGCTGTTACATGAAAATCCCATTTCGTAGTACGAGAAAGACCATTTAAATACATGCCGCGTTGCAAGAAATACCCTGCATCACGAGAAATCTTGCTCGCTTGCTCTGCCAAAAGTTCCAGAGGATTTTGAAGACCATCATACACTTGCCCTAACATACCTGGGCCTAATTCTGCAGCAAGCATTTCGCCAGAAAACTCAACTTCATCGCCAATCATCAAATCACCAGTTGCGTCAAAAACCTGCATATCACACTTTTCACCTCTGACGCGAACGATTTCAGCCATCAACTTTTTATCAGCGCACGAAATATAACCGACCTCGTTTTGGGCAACAGCACCATCAAAAGCTACCGTCACCATATTACCGTTAACTAGTGAGATTTTACCTTTTGTCATAAGAACCACCACACCTTCATTTAACTTGAACAGAAAGTCCTGATATTTCGCTACCGATAATCGAGTCGAATTTCGAGATACCAACAGCAGAAGAAATTAGAGAATGACGAAGGGCAATTTCAAGACGAACAGAATATGCCGCTAGAGCCCCAATACCTAAAGGAGAAGAAAGTTCAACCAATTCCTCAGCGGCATCCCACCAAACTCTATCAAGAAGCATCTGCCTCTTCATAATGTCTTTTTCGTTATAGCATGAAATTACACGATTTTTCCAATAAATACTACACCCATCTACTGGACGACTATCGCGCTCACCTGCTCTACAACTTGCTAGAGCATTTTTAAGTTGTGCATCTAAGTCGCGCCAAGAATTTTCTAACAACTTATTGACACTAGCAAGAGTTTCTTCTCCGCAAATTTCTGCAAATTCCTCACTACTAAGAGGAGCTGGCTGTCCGAAATAAAGCGATGGCAGCGATGCTACTGTGTAATCAATGCTCATTTCATGAGAGCGGCTAAATCTGGCCTAAGACGCTTTGCAAGCTCACCTGAAATAGTCTGAGCAGTAAAATCATGCTCAATACGACCGCCATCAAGTTTCACCGAAAAGCCAGAAAGAGATGTTTCATCAACAACTACGGTGAAGTTTTTTAACGAAGCCAACTGTGCCTGAAGAGCTTGGGCTATTTCTTTATTACAAACAATTTCACCAGACTTTGCTACGCCTTCAACTGCTGCACAAACGAGTTTAGCGGCATTTTCAGGAGAAGCTAGAGATAAGTCTACATTTTTTGAAAGAAGATTTTCAAGCAATGCTGTTACAGACTGCTCTACATTAGCAATCATGTCACGCGCCGCCTGACGAAGTGTTTCCGTAGCTCCTAGCATATAACGCTCAGCGTCACGCTGGGCAGCAGCCTTTTCATCAGAAGCTTCAGCCTTAGCATCAGCGACGATTTTAGCCGCTTCTTTTTGTGCCGCATCAATTATATCTGCAGCCTGTGCACGGGCCTTTTCGACACCTTCTTTGTTAATTTTTTCAAGCAAGCTTTGAATATCTTCACTCATAGACGTAAAATCCCCTTGTATTAGTAGTATTATATCTAATTTCTAATATAAAATCAAATAAATCTTCTACATTTACCGTGCCAATTTAGCAAAAAATCTTCTACCTAAGGCAGAAAATCAATGAATAAAAGGTGCAGTAAGAGAATCTTTACAGTTCTTTATGCCCTGAACGGGACCTTCGTATACAAGATGTCCACCGTTCGTCCCTCCCCCTGGGCCTAAGTCAATCATCCAATCAGCCGCGGATATAACATCAATATTATGTTCAATTACAACAATTGTATTGCCTTGATCTCTCAACTCAAGGAGTATTTTCATTAATTTAGCTACATCATCAAAATGCAACCCCGTAGTCGGCTCATCTAAAAGATATAATGTTTTACCAGTTGATTTCCGCGAAAGCTCATGCGCTAGCTTTATGCGCTGGGCTTCCCCGCCAGAAAGAGTTGTGGCGCTTTGTCCAAGAGAAATGTACCCTAATCCAACATTGCTCAAAAGCTCTAGACGGCGTTTTAACGAAGGCACTTTTGAGAAGAATGAACACGCCTTGCTCACGCTCATTTCTAAAACATCTGCAATATTCGCCCCATTATAAAGAACCTCTAGCGTTTCTGAATTAAAACGCTTACCTCCACACTGCTCACATGTAACATACACATCAGGCAAGAAACTCATCTCTATCTTACGAACACCATCACCACCACAAACCTCACATCTACCACCCTTTACATTAAAGGAAAATCTACCTGCCGTATATCCCCGCGCTTTTGCAGCTTGCGTCTTAGCAAACAAATCTCTTATCTCAGAGAAAAAACCAGTATATGTTGCGGGATTTGAGCGCGGAGTGCGACCTATAGGAGACTGATCAATTTCTACTACCTTGTCTATAAGCTCTATTCCTGTTAGCTTCTTAAATGGCTCAGGTTTTTCTTTCGAACCGTAAAACTGTTGCATTAGCGCCCGTTTTAATGTTTCGTCTATAAGGGTGGATTTACCTGAACCAGAAACTCCTGTAACTACCGTAAAAGAACCAGTCGGAATTCTAACTGTTACATTTTTTAAATTATGTCCCGTTGCTCCTGTAAGGGTTATGAAACTATTTTTCTGCGGTTTAAATGTCCCTATTCTTCGCTGCGAAACGGTTTTTACCCCAGTTAAATAATGAGCAGTCAAAGTGTTTGATTTTAAAAGCCCATCAAAAGGCCCCTGATAAACGACTTCTCCTCCTTCTACTCCTGCACCTGGACCTAAATCTACAATATAATCAGATGACTTCATCATCTCTTCGTCATGCTCTACTACAACAAGAGTATTGCCGCGATCTCTTAGCCCTTTTAATGTGTTAATAAGACGCTCGTTATCTCTAGGGTGAAGACCTATCGTAGGCTCATCAAGAACATATAATACTCCTGTTAATGAAGAACCTATTTGTGTAGCTAGACGAATACGCTGCATTTCTCCACCAGAAAGAGTCGCGCTAGGTCTATCCAACGTTAAATAATCTAGCCCAACATCTGCTAAAAACTTAAGCCTCCTTGAAATTTCTGCATGAATATCATGTAACCCCGAAAGGTCAGGCTTTTCTGGATGAGTATCAACTGATGCAAAAAACTTTAAAGCGTTTTCCACGCTCATAGCCATAACTTCCACAATAGTTTTACCGCAAAAAACAGCAGAACGCGAAAATTCATTTAATCGCGCGCCATTACATTCTGGGCAAGTGCTATAACTACGATACGCCTCGTATTTTTCACGAGTCTTGTCATCTTCTGCTTCTTCAAGTCGCTTCTCTAATATTGCCAGCACGCCTTCAAATGGTCTATCAACATTACGCCAAGGCAAATGCAAATCATCTTTAAAGCCATGCATCAAAGAACGGCGAAATTGCGCAGGCAATTTTTCGTACGGTGTGGAAAGCGAGACTTTATACTGACGAGCAATCTGTTCAAGAAGGTGATTGTAATACATTATTGCATTGTGTCCTGCTCGACGCCACGGATGAATGCATTCACGCAATGGTAATGACTTATCGGGGACAACTAAATCCTCGTCGAAATAATATATCTGCCCTAATCCTGCACACTTTTGACACGCACCAAAAGGAGAGTTAAAAGAAAATGATCTAGGCTTTAACTCTTCAAAGCTCAGCGAACAATCTATACATGCATTAAGCTCGCTAAACAACATTACATCCGTTTGATCATCAGCATTAAGAACACTTATTACCCCATGTCCTTCTTTAAGCGCTAACTCAACAGAATCAGTAAGCCTTGTTCTATCACATGGCAAAACAAGACGATCAACTACAATTTCTATACTATGGCGGCGCTTTTTGTCTAATTCTTTTACATCATCAATTTGTTGAATCTCACCATCTACACGCACTCGTGAAAAACCATTTCTGCGAGCATATGAAAATACGTCCTCGTGCGCGCCCTTCTGACCTTTTACAATAGGAGAAAGCAGCAATACTCGTTTTTTGCCTTCGCTTACTGAGGCTAGAAGAGCATCTACAATTTCCTCGGCTGATTGACGCGTCACTTTTTTACCGCACTTTGGACATATGGCAGTTGCAACACTTCCATATAAAATTCTTAAATAATCGTGTATCTCAGTAACCGTAGCTACGATAGATCTAGGATTGCCTGCTGACGTATGCTGTTCTATAGAAATGGCAGGCGATAGCCCCTCTATCCTTTCAACATCAGGCTTGCCTAAACGATCAAGAAATTGTCTAGCGTACGTTGATAATGACTCAACATAGCGACGCTGACCTTCCGCATAAAGAGTGTCAAAGGCCAGCGACGATTTGCCACTGCCCGAAAGCCCTGTTACTACAGTAAGCGAATTGCGAGGAATTCGCACACTTACACCTTTTAAGTTATGTGTGCGAGCATTGATAATATTTATGTCAGACATACATTAAAATTGTACAAAGCGCAGAGCATTCTCATCTGTGAGTTTCTCTAATTCTTCTGGGCTTGTATTTCGTATCTCAGCAGTCTTAATGAGAATTTCTCTTATTGTTGGAAGTCCTTCTTGATTTTCAACTGTACGGTCAGTCTCAAAAACAAGCATGTGATTAGGTATCTTCGCAACTAATTTGCGATAATTAACTGCATGATCATTCATCACCTGCGGACCTACGGAAATAAATCCATTAAGCTTTTCAATTTCCGGCAGTAGCCCGTCAGAGCGGGAAAAACCATGAAACAAAAAAGCAGGCGGCCTAGGAAACATTGTAGCCATACCTTTAATATTTTCAATAATTTTTCCCCAACACTTTACACCATGCAATGTCACTGGACGCTTGAAATACGTAGCAATCATAAGCATATCCTCAAATACGGATCTAGCTTTATTGGATATTTCTTTATTGCGTAAGCGATCAAAGCCAATTTCCCCAACCCATGCCGAAGGATTGTTCTCTATTTTCTCTGCAATCTCATTTGCGACATAGCAATCAGGGTCTTGCCAAGGGTGATACCCGAAAAAATCACGGTCAGCAAGATACTCCACAACGGACGGATCATTACCGGGAACATGTGCGTGCATATCCGTCATCTAATAGCTCCTATATTTCAAACCTCAAATGAACCATTGAAAACTTTTTTCACAGGTCCCGTAAGAGTAATATTTTTAAATTCGCCATTAGAGTATTGGCCATCTACAACAAGAAGATAGCCTTTGACTGTAGTTACCTTAACAGGAAATTGCATTGAGTAGGAAGCTACTCCCACAATAGCAGCCGCCACGGAACCTGTGCCACAAGCACCAGACTCTGCCTCTACACCACGCTCATATGTGCGAATAGACAGCCTATCTGGAGCGTGATACGCAACAAAATCAACATTCGTGCCACTAGGCGCAAACTCTGGCGAAAGGCGAATTTTCCGTCCTTCCGTCTCAACATCTATTTTAGCAGGACTTTCTACTGGCACAATCTTATGAGGAACACCTGCAACTACAAAATCTCCCTTTAGATCTTTTGGCGTAGGCATACAAATTTTAACTTTTGTCTCATCAATAATTTCTGCCTCTATGAGACCGGCCTGAGTTTCAAAACTCATACACCTTGAATCTACCGCTCCAATCAAGCGAGCAAAAAGCGCTACACACCTTGCCCCATTGCCACAAAGCTCAGCTTCTGTCCCGTCAGGATTAAAGAAACGCATTTTAAAATCAGCTTTATCTGACTTCTGTACGAGTATTACCCCTTCCGCACCGATGCCTGTACGCCTTTCGCAAAGCGAAGAAATAAGAATATAATCATCAGCTGGAAAATCACCTTTGCGGTCATCAATCATTATGAAATCGTTGCCCGCACCATGCATTTTTACAAATTGAGTCATTCCCACCACCTTCTTTCTCCAGGGAGTTTAGATTGGCCATTTAGCCTTACTAAATCTGCTAGTATATCAAATGCCGTTGAAAGCACAACATCCTTTGAGTCTTTCTTTTTACGACGCTTACGAGAGGGAGGCTCTTCCTTATTATCGTCGTCTTGATGAAGTTTCTCATCTGCTAGCATCATCTCTTTGCGGGTGGCGTAATCAAGAGGAACCTCCTTGCGTTGTGCAACCTTGCGAATCTCTTCAATATTACGCAAATGTCTTTGATACTTATCATTTTCAGCAAGCCTCTTTTCTGCATTTCTTGAAAGCTCTTTTGCGTAAGTATAAAGGTTCCAACTAAGCGAATATCTTGCAGGCTCAATCTTAGTAAAAGGCAACGCGTTAGGAAGTTTATCCTCTCCAATTTCTAAAGCATCTAGGGGCGAAGGCAACTTAATATCAGCAGGCATTCCTTCAATCTGCGTAGACTCACCATTAATCCTATAAAACCGCGCGGTGGTAAGTTTCATAGAACCAAACGTTTCTGGCCCCATACGCATCACCGTTTGAACAGTTCCCTTACCGTGAGTACGCGCATCTCCAAGGACTATTGCTCTACCTGTATCATGCAGGTGAGCAGCTACAATTTCACTAGCGCTAGCACTAGCACGATCTGTTAGAACAACGATAGGTTTAAAAAACGCTACAGGATTACCATAAGGGATAGATAATGCGCGCGTAGAATTTACCGCGTCGCTTACTTGAACTACGGGGCCAGAGTGGACAAAAAGCGCAGAAAGCATCACTGCTTCCATTAAACTACCACCACCATTACCGCGTAAATCAAGCAACAGCCCCCCTACGTCTTCAGCATTGAATTCGGCGATATATTTAGCCACATCAAAGGCACAAGACCTATAACCCTTCTCGCCAGGGCGCTTATCCATGGAGCCATAGAAGCTTGGCAGATAAACGTACCCTAAGTTATTTGTAACACCATTTAAGACAACCTTCTCTACATGACCTGTCGCTGCCATGTCGTCAAGTTTAATCTCATCGCGAACGATATCAACTAACTGCCTCTTCGCCCCTGTTACATCACCTCGAGGAACTATCTCTAGTGTCACAACCGTACCCTTAGGGCCACGTATCTTTTTTATAGTTTTGCGCATCGGTTGCCATGTAATATCTTCTAATTGAGCATCCTTGCTTTTACGCACACCGACGATCTTGTCACCCTCTTTAATTCTTCCGTCACGATCAAGTGGACCTCCATGAACAATTTCAACTATCTTCAGGGCCCCTTCATCTAATTGTAACACTGCGCCCACTCCGCAAAGGGTAAGATTCATATCTATATCAAAATCTTCTTTAAGCGTCGGAGACATATAATCTGTGTGCGGATCATATGCCCTACAGACAGAACTAAGATAAGTTTGTAAAACTTGTTCGTCGTCTGGATCTTTCATTACCTGACTATATTGATGGTATCGTTTTACAAGGTTTGTTCTAGCCGTTGCTAGAGCATCAGCAAAAGAAAATATATTCGTTGTTTTGTTAGCCTCTAATTCAGCAGAAACTATTTGAGCTAGCAACTCATTAGTAAGACGTTTGCGCCAATGATCTTCAGCCGCCGCTTTATCAGCTGGCCATTGAGCTTGCTTTCGATCAATTAAATAGTTTTCCTTTTTAGTAAAATCTACTTCAGCGTTAATAAGAAAATTCGTCGCATAGAACATACGCTCTGTAAGGCGCTCTATATATGTATTATAGACGAGATAGGCAAAGCGCACGTCACCTTTTTTAAGTTCATCGTCTAGTAAAAACTTGCGGCCTACAAAGCTATCTATATCGCTTTTTAAGAATACAGAACGATCGTAATCGTAAGTTGTAATCACATTCGTCCACGCTTGCGCGCTTATAACATCATCAACTCTCTGAGTTAGCACATGATATTTTGGTAGCATGTTAACCATGCGCTTAGCAATCTCGCCATAATAATCTTTTGGCGCAAGATCGGCAAACGTATATAAACTACTTGCAACAAAGAAACATAGAGATGTTAGAAATATTTTAAACGTCTTCACTTTGAATTCTCCAATAAGCTTATCACTCTCTCCAGTTCCACTGGATCAATAATAACGCGTTGAGTACTGAAGCAACCTTTTAACTCATTAGAATTTAAAATCACTACCCCTTGCAACTCTGCAACATGAGCATCAAATGTATCAGAAGCAAAAGCCAACACTGGCGTCACTTTGCCCTTCCAGCCTGATTTTTCTAATTCCTGACGAACAAATTGCGCCTCACGACGCGTCTGCTTCAATGGAGGCCGCGACGGCAACCTACCACCGACAAGAATGTGACCATCTTCTATAGAAACGCGCTCAGACCAAAACTTTGTTTCTATAGAAAAGACACCAGCTGGCCCTACCACAACATGATCAATATGATGACCCATTGCATCAAAATCATTAAAGATATGATAATGCGGTGGCAATCCTTCCAAGATGCCAGCAACCTTTTCCTCTCCGCGCGCGCCCTTATAGAAGCGTTCTACATGACGCAATCCCTTAAGTAGCATAAACCACAAAAAAAGAAGCGCTAGCAAAGACAAAATCGCGCCAATTGCAGAACTCAGCAGTATCGCAATAGCGATAAAAAAGCCCAAAAGAAAAACGGTAAGAAACAATGGCCAAAGGCCAAAAATCACACCTCTTACACGAGCCCACTCTCCAGGTATGCCATGGACTGTAGCCATTAACTAGTCTCCTTTAATTTAAGATGCGCCTCAACTGCTGCCACAATAGAATCAACATCTAATTTATATTTCTTCTCTAGCTCCGGTATGCTACCATGTTCTATAAATACATCTGGCCAGCCAAATTTTAAATCAGCTCCTATGGTTTCTCCAAAACCGCCCAATACACAACCATTTTCAATTGAAACAATAAGCGCACCATCAGCACGCTGCTTTGCTAGTAGCTCAAAGTCAAATGGCTTTAAGTATCTAGCACAAACGCTCGTGCCGCCAACTCGGGAAGATACTTGGCATGCTTTATCATACCAATCAGCAGTTGCCCATATTGCCACTTTGCTCTGAGTTATTTCTTTTAGAGGAAAATTTGCTGGGCACAATCCACGAGGATAACGAATAAGCGTTGGACCATTTCTCTTTAATGCTTCATCTATAAGAAGTTCCAAATCAGCAGCATCACGCGGCTGACATATAACTAAATTCGGCAAGCACTTTAACATCGCATAATCATAAAGCCCTTGATGAGTCTTGCCATCGGCGCCAACAACTCCTGCTCGATCTACCGTAATAATTACAGGCAACGAGGAAATTGCCACATCGTGCATTACTTGGTCTATTGCGCGTTGCAAAAAAGTCGAGTATATACTTACGACTGGGCGCATTCCTCGCGATGCTAACCCTGCCGCCATTGCTATCATGTGACCTTCTGCTATGCCAACATCAAAAAATCTAGATGGGTAAGCCTTCGAAAATTTAGCAAGCCCCGTCCCGTCAGTCATTCCTGCAGTAAGCGCTACGATTCTCGAATCAACATCTGCCTTGTCGCATATTATTCGCCCAAAGACAGTCGACCACGTCTGGCCATCGGTTCTAGATATTAAACTTCCTGTTGAAAAATCTTCAGAAAGGTTAAACGCATCTACTCCGTGCCATTTTGTCGGGTTTGTCTCAGCAGGAGCAAAACCATAACCCTTCTTAGTGACAACATGAACAATTACTCCACGCTTATCCTCTTTGGCGACAGTAAAAGCAGAAACAAGCGCATTTATATCATGCCCATCGACAGGGCCAATATAACGTAAGCCGAACTCTTCAAAATATCTATTGCCTAAAAAAAGTGACTTTATTCTACTTTCTATTCGGTGATAAATATTTCGCAAAAATGTAAGACGCATCGCGTGCCCCACATTCTCTGCTGCAGCTTTGACGCGGTTATACTTTACACCGGAAATAAGCCTGCCTAAAAATCTCGATGAAGCACCTATTGATTTCGATATACTCATCTCATTATCATTTAAAATAACAATTGAGCGAGTAGATAAAGATAGATACGAGTTAAGAGCTTCAAAACTCATGCCATTAGCAAGGGCTCCATCACCTACTACTGCCACAACACTTTCCGCGCCATCTAATCTATCACGCGCGCACGCCATGCCAAACGATACTGACAAGGCAGCCCCAGCATGCCCTGCTACGGCCGCATCTGCAGCAGACTCATTAGGAGTAGGAAACGGCGCAATACCATTATGCTTTCTAAGCGTATCAAACACTTCCGCGCGACCAGTAAGAAGCTTCCACGCATAAGCTTGGTGACCAACGTCCCACACTATTCTATCTGATATTGGGTCAAAAACCTCATTAAGAGCTACTGCTATCTCAACTGCGCCAAGTGATGAAGCAAGATGCCCTCCATTTTTCGCAACCGTTGAAATGATCTGTCGCCTAAGTTCATTACTTTTTTGAACTAGATCGAGATTGTTTTTCTCTTCACTCTTTGCCATTGTCATCCTTTCTTAAAAGAATCATCAATGTCGTAGAGTTTTGACCAAAATTTGGCATTTTGGAAACAAGGCTATAATTCTTTTTAAGCTCTTCAAAGAATCTTATCTGTTTTGCAATTGGAGTTTCTACACATGTCGGCGCAGTAATTGCAAATGTATAACCACTTAAAGCCGCAACCTTGCAAGGCGATGCTCTTAAGTATTCGAGTATTTTCTTGTCATTTAGTCCTGGAGTGTTTTCCTTCTCGCCCCAATAAGAAAACGGACCCATTTCAAAGCCTTTTGGAACTTCTCTATTTGACTCAATAGCAAGATATAAATCTTGAGTTAAAAGCATTTTTCCATTTGGATCTAATTTTTCTATTTCGCTGGCCGCTTTTCGAAGCGTCAACACATCAGGCGCGTCTTTACGGACAACCCAAAAACGATCTTGCCCAGCGGTCATAAACGACTCTAAAAGAGGAGAGCCAAAACTTAACGCCCATGTCATACCAAGAGTAAGTAAAACAATTGGAAATTTAACTGTAGAGATACGTACCGCAGCGTAAATAGCTATCAGCGACATTATCGGCACCTGGTAATCATCATATGGGAAAGGCGCTAAAAACTGCACTAACGCAACAGCAACAAAAGACACAAGTAGCACAGTTAGTACACTTTTATTCTTTGAATTTGGAAATGCAAAAGACAACCCTAACAACACCCAAATTGGTAAATACCAACGAACAATACGGCTAAGGCTACCAATAAAAAGCATTAAATCGAACGAGCCACGAGAAGCATGATAAAAATGAGCTAAAACGAAACGTTGACGAGCTGTTTCATCAATAAGATATGGTGAATATGTCAAAAGTGCCATAAGTATGCAACCTAGGGCAAACGAAAAAGCTAATGCTCCCCTACGTTCTTTATTAATAATAAGATAAAGGAAAAGCATGATAGGTACTAAAACTAATGTTATGCGCGTTGCTGCAGCTAGAACAAGAGCGCAGCCCGAGAAGAAGACAAATATAGATGATTTTTTCGAATCTAAAAACGAAAATAGATATAACCCTGCTACAAGAAAGAGAGATGAAAGAGCATATGTCTTTGGTATCGCTAAATAATAAACATGATAAAGATTTGAGCCTAAAAGGATAAAAACTAATATAGCTGCGATGTTTTTTTCTTTTTCCGGTGCTAAACGATATGCTAGGTGTGACGCAAAAAGCAAGGATAATAAACCTAAAAAAACAGTAAAAACTCTCGCGCCAATAATACCGTAGTTATCCCAAATCGAAGAGAAAAAAGAATAGACAATCGGCATTACTGGGCCTTGTGTAAAGAAGAAGTCGCGATAGAGCATCTCCCCTTTAGACACCAATTTAGCTGCATACAAATACCAACCCTCGTCTTGATTTAATGAACCTAGAATTACGGCGGCTACCGCCAATATGACGAAAGCTGCTAAGGCGAGGTATTTGTAGATTTTCATCTTGTAGAGCCGTTGGCCTTAGATATTTTCTTCAGCTTAGCAGCCTTAGCAAGGCGCTCCATGGCGCTAAAATGATCTATATACAAAACACCATTTAAATGATCAGTTTCATGCTGAATGGCTCTTGCTAAAAAACCACGCGCTGTGATAATTTGTGGCTTGTTATTTTCGTCAATATACGAACAAGTAACCTGTTCTGCACGGACAACCTCACCATTCATATTTGGAAACGAGAGGCAACCTTCTTTATCTATCACGCTACCGCTACGCTGAATTATCTCTGGATTCCACATTTTAAGCGGCATTTTTACTGGCGCATTAAACATCTCGTCAAATTCGTCATCGCAACCCTCTGGGATGTCAATAACACAAAGGCTTTCCAGCCTACCTACCTGCTGAGCCGCCAATCCAACGCCCTTGGCCTTATGCATAGTTTCAAGCATATCGTCTGCTAATTGGCGTTGAGAAGAATCAACTTCATTAACCTTCTTTGATTTTTCTCTAAGAACCTTTTGACCGTATTTTGTAATTTCCAAAACCATATCGCCCCCAGACGATCAAAGCTCTTTACACACCAGTAGAACCAAAACCACCGTCTCCACGGTCTGTTTCTTCAACATCACTTACGCAAAAAACCTCTGCCTGCGTAACTGTTGCTATTACAAATTGGGCGATTTTATCGCCTTTTGAAACTACAAAGTCTTGGTCACCAAAATTGGCTAGTATTACGCCAATTTCACCTCTATAACCGCTATCTACAGTACCAGGAGTATTTAATACCGTTACTCCATGCTTCAATGCTAGCCCCGAACGAGGGCGAACCTGAATTTCAGTACCCAGGGGAAGATTTGCCACTAACCCTGTATGCACTAAGGCTCTGCCGCCCGGAGGTATGACTAAGTCATCTACCGAACGAACATCCATACCTGCGTCAGATTCGTGCGCATAGGACGGCAGAACCGCATCTGGATGGATTAATTTGAAACCAAATTTAATCACTCTTCAATCTCCGTATCGCTAGACTGCTCAACTGTCATAGTGGCAGCTACTGGCTCAAAACCAATTTTATCAAGAGTCGTCTTCTGCCACTTGTCTGAAACCTGCCTACGCTGAAGCATCTGAACATCAGATGCAATCTGCGAGCGAAGCATCATTGCCTTAGCCGCGTCACCACGAACACGGTCAACACAGACAACGAGAAGACCACGATTTAAACCTGTTGAAACGAAAGGTGAAATACCATCCTTCGAAAGCTTAATGGCATTTTGCATAACAACGTTCTGGTCATCAAACGTGCCAGGCTGAACGTCACTTACAGAGAAGGTGATATTCGTTGAAACGTTACCACTAGCAAGAACTGCCTTAATCCCCTTCTGTGCTATAGCTTCAACGGAAGCTTTGAATGCGTTCTTTTTCGCGTCACGGAGAGCGCGATTTTTAATCTTATCCTTTGCCTCTTCAAATGATGGCGTGTGAGCAGGAGAAAGCTCTGCACGCTCAACAAGCCAAACTGCTTTCTCTGCGCTTACGATACCATAACGAAGATCCTCAACTTCTGGATCAAGTTCAGCTATAACTTCAGCAGCGTTCTTCGCGCCAGGCAAAACCTGCGAAAGGCGCTTAACGAAGCCTTCTTGCCATGCGCCATTAAGAGCGAAGTAATCACTTGTAACTACCTTAAGAGAATCGGCCTTTGCTATTTCATCCAACATAGAAACGCCCTTTTTGGCCGGAGCAGAATAGACTCTATGGAGCAAATTCGTCTCAAAATACTCAATAGCAGCAATTTGGCGAAGTTCCTTCTCGATTTCGCCTTTAACTTCTTCAAAAGCCTTAACCTTTTCTACGCCGTTAGTGTCGGTAGTAGTATATTTATCAATCATAACATCGTAACGATCGTGCATTTCATCTTCAGTAACGACCATACGAGCTAAAAGTTCAGGATCTTTCGCATCAAAGCGAATATAGCGAACTTTCATACGCTCAGGAAGAGCAAGTGACTTTACATTTTCATCATACCACTTTTTAAGACCTGCTTCATCAAGCTTAACAGCATCAGCTGCTTTTTTATCTTGAGTAAAGCGAGCAATACGAACTGTAATAGTGTCAGTCATATCTTCAACTGCCTGATCCAACTCCGCCGGTGACGCCCAGCTAGCGACATCTGAAACTGTAGAAGCTAAACGCATAAGAGTAGCACGGCGCTTGAAGTACTCTTCAAATCTTTCTGGAGTAAGACCAATACCTGCAAGCGTTGACTTATAAAGCTTAAAGCTAAAGCCGCCATTTGCCTGGAAGTTTCTATCAGAACGAATAATTTGAGCAACTTCATCATCAGTAGCAATTAAACCGTTTTCCTTTGCTACTTGAAGGGCCGCAATCATCTCCCATGTTTGACGATTTACTTCTGTAAAACTGCGGTCTGTGTCACGATTCATACCAAAGCCACGAACATCCTCTGCGACACTCGTGAAATAATCAGAATCTATCTCTTCGCCGCCGAGTTTGCCAGCACCAGACTTTCTCTGTTCATCGCCACCACGTATTATAGAATCATCAAGGCAGAAAAAGAGTGAAATCGCAATTGCGAACGCGCCCCACACCCACTTGTTCCTGATCAACTTATTGAACTGCAGAATAACCATTGCTTTCCTTTGCTTTATTTTTATTTTTCCGTCTCGAGTAGTCGAGCCTTTAATGTAACTCAAAAATCAAAATTATCGTCAGAAGAATTTTCCTCTGTGTTTTCCGTAGTCTCAGAGGCCTTCTCTTCTGAGTTTTCTTCAGCCTGAGCAGTCGTCACGACACTACCAGCGTCAACAGATTCCTGCGACTTTTTAATAAGCTCTGCCTTACGATCTTTAGCCGTTGGCGCAGTCTCTCCAGTATTGACTTCATAACGACCTTCAGTAAAAGCACAACTATTGCAAAGAACACCAGAAGCATCAAATGTCATTATCGCAACTGAAAGATTCTTTCCTAATTGTGGGCGTGAGCGATGAATGCGAACATTTGTCTGAGGCGATATCTTCCAATCAAGATATTTCTCTTCTATTTTAGATGTGCCGGTTTCGTAATTCTTAATCTCAACTAAACCCTGAAAAAGCTTAGACATGTAATCGCCACCGATGCCTGTAATGCAAGTAAAGAGCATATCTTGAGAAGTACGAAGCCTAATAGCATTCTGAGCTCTAAGCTGAAGAACTTTAAAATGCATGCCTTCTACGGAAAGAGAGCCACTAGAGCACTTGATGCGAACATCATCTCCGTCACCGGTGAGTTTGCGGCTGTATTTTGATTCGCCAGAAAGACCTGTTACCTTAAAGCCTGTAGACGAAACAAACATAAACCCGTCTTGCATGTTTTGCGGCAAACGAAGCTTCAACTCGCCCTGACCTAAGACGATTGTACGAGTTAAATCACCAAGACCTTGAGCTTTTGTGCCGAAGCTTGAATTTCCATAAAGCGTAACAAAACACTTTTTACCAAGCTGCATTTCAAACTTTGAAGAAGCAGTTAGCGTACGGAAGAAAGCACCAAGAGGATAATAGCGATTAACCTCAACTGGCTTCCACTCATTGCTGCCAGGTATCATTACCTCAACACTGCCTAAGACAGATTTGCAGACAGGAAGAGTCGTGAAATACTTTGGCGGCGGCTGCTGTGGGCGTTGAACCTCTTCGGCCTGAACCGGTGTATTTTCTGCACCGTCAATAGATTCATCGGCGAATATCACCGTTGAAATGGTTGTTACGGCAACTGCCGCTAAAAGTTTTTTCATAGACATTCTCCTAGAAATCAAAGCAATGAAGCACCCGCAGATGGGCGAATAAGGCTGCATTCTGGCTCATCGCCAAATTTCGCTTTGTATTCTTTTTTAATTTGTGTAGAAATCTTATCTGCCGCAGTTGGATCAACTAAAAGACAGCAGCTACCACCAAAACCACCGCCCGAAAGACGTGCACCATACACCTCCGGGATGGCTTTGGCAGCATCAACGATCGCATCAAGTTCTTCACATGAATTTTCAAACCAGTTACGGCTTGACTCATGCGAATCATACATTAACGCACCAAACGATTTAACATCACCCTTTGCCAAAAGCTCAGCTCCTTGAAGCACGCGCTCATCTTCACCGATTGGATGAACAGCTCTCTTGGCGGTTGTCTCAGGCAAACCACCGCGATAAAGCACCCACTCGGCCATCGTCACATCACGGAGATGTGTGACTGGCTTTCTAAGGACACCAGCAAAATATTTCGCCGCGTCCTCACACGCTTGACGACGTGAAGCATATGCACCATCTACAAGAGCATGCTTAGCATTAGACTTAACCATCATAAACGCAACTAATGGCCCAAGAGTAACACTCTCAAACTCATTTGTGCGGAAGTCACTTTTTACTAAACCACCTTCTACGCCATACATTGATGATGCCTGGTCAAGTAATCCGCAGGGGCACCCAGCATAAGTATGCTCAGCCTTTTGACCGATTTTCGCTAACTCAGTACGGCCATAAGAAGTGCCGTAAAGCTTCTGGAGAGCTAATGCTGTGGCCATTTCCAAAGATGCTGAAGACGAAAGCCCTGCACCTAGTGGCACATTACCACCTAGAACAGCTTTAAAGCCCTTCATAGCAGTAGCAGGTTTGCCGTTAAAAAGCCAAGCGAAAGTACCCAATGGATAATTAGCCCATGTGGCACCTTCTTCGATCTTGCTAACTTCTGCTAAAGTGCCGGACCATGATTCGTTCATATCAAGAGCGAAAATTTCGACTTTATCATCTTCAGCCAATGACGCGGCGAAAAACGTGCCTTTATCAATGGCCGCAGAAAACACATAACCTTCATTATAGTCAGTGTGGTTACCAAGTACCTCGATACGGCCAGGAGCATATGCCACAGCCTCAGGCTTTGAGGCATAAAGCTCATTGAACTTAAGTATTACCTTGTCGTAAATTTCTTGATTTACCATAAAATACCTCAATCAAATTAACTCAATCTTTTTTCTGGCCAAGTCTAGAACCGATAAGCGCATAGAAAAGAACATATGCCAAAAGCGCAATCGTAAACCAATAGCTGTTTAGAATGCCAATCTTATCGGCAATTAAGCCCTGAACGGGGATAAGGATACCACCAAAAACCATCGACATGAATATGCCCGAACCCATTGGGACATACTTGCCAAGACCTTCTGCTGCCATATTAAAAATGCCACCCCACATAACAGAAGTGCAGATACCACAAGCAACCATAAACGCCATTGAAAGCGGGAAGCTATAGTTAAATAGAGTAATCATCTTAACTGGTGCAAATATCGCCGCAAGAAGAAGCGAAATGCCGAGAATCGCAAGGAACGTTGTCTGAGCGCGCGAAGAGACCTTGCCGCCGATAACGCCACCTAAAAGTCTACCACACATCATAAGGAACCAATATGCACCGCAAACCACGCCAGCGACAGCGGCGCCAACGTAGCCAGGACCTTTCGAAACGATTTCGCCTGCGGCATCCTTGACACAATCTGTCATATAAAGCATACCCATCGAAGGAACACCTACTTCAATAACGATATAGAAGAAGATGGCCACAGCACCAAGAGTAAAGTGGGGGAACTTTAAGGTAGATGCAATATCCTTCATTACTGAGGTGTTGCCTGCAAGGCGAGAAGCCTTCTCTTCTGCCGTTTCCATATGTGGTTCAGGAATCTTAGAGAAAGCTACAATAACAAAAGCGAGCGCGAAAATACCCATTGCAATCATAAGTGCTGGAGCTGCCTTAATAAATGCAGTATCTTTAGTAATTTCGCCGATAAGCCAACCGAGAACCGCCGGCGAAAGCGTAGCGCCGACAGAGTTGAGCGAGCAGCCGAACTGAACGAGCTGATTGCCCTTGTTGCCGCCGCCGCCGAGCGTATTAAGCATCGGATTTACTACGAGATTAAGCATGCACATAGAAAAGCCAGCAATAAATGCACCTAGAACATAAATGGCAAATGAGCCAACGTAGCCGGAAACCAGCTGAACAGCGACACCTGCAAAACCAACAGCTACAGCAGCAAGAGCTGTAAATTTATAACCCTTACGCTTAAGAATAAGACCGCCAGGGATACCCATAAAGAGGTAAGCAATAAAGTTTGCCGCGTTACCAAGCTGTGACAGAGCATTTGACGCATTGAATTGGTTTTTAGCTATAACGCCCATGGGGCTAGCGAAGTTTGTAACGAACGCGATCATAAAAAACAACGCGAACATCGTGGCAATTGCAGCAATATTGCTATTGGACTTATTTTGAGATTCCATTTATTTTACCCCCTTTTTTTGGTTATCGTAAAGTATAGCAAAATCACAGTTCATAGTCAATTATTGAATTGTGGTACTCCTAAGCCTATAACCTAGGCTTAGGAGTAATTGGAGAGTATGCCTTAGTATTTTTCTTTCAAACTTACCTAATTACCAGCGACATTCCTGCTGGCCAAATAATCTTGCCACCACCTTCTACTACTAAATTTGCATACGAGCCACCCCAGCCATTGCCGTCTTTATGCTTCTTTGACATAACGCGGAGGGTGTGACCCTGAAGATTAATCTTGCCGCCACGTATATTTAAATCATATACCTTCGTATCAGCAAGTAAATATAACGTGCCAGAAGACAAGTCAACCGTCGCCTTTGCATATGCCGACTTTGCTGGACCATCTGCCGACATTGGGAATGACGTGCCTGCATTGCTGCCAGGGGCAAAATAAATTGTGCCACCACCCTCTTCGCTATTGGCAAACTGGTAGTATTTAGTGCCTGTGCCAGAGTAACGAGTGCCATTATAATAATGAGCTACTGAAATGCCACCAGCAAACGATAAAGATGTAGCCTCTGTTTGATAAATCGCAACTCTTCCACCTGCGCCACCATATTCCGAACTCTTGCAATCGGCAGTTATAGATCCGCTACCAACTAGAGCTGCCGCAGATATAATAATACTACCTCCTGCGCCACCTTTTCCTGTCCCACCATTAGCAGAAATAGTACCATTATTTGTTAAATCGCCATCTGCAATTATCTTTATTTGACCGCCACCTGCACCTTGAATGTATGGCGAGCCGAATGTCACTGGGTTAAGGATTGAACCATAACAAGAGGAAACTGATTGCAAATATCCAATAGCTCCGTGCGAAGGGCTTATCGTTGAATCACCTTGTCCAGAACCTTTCGCTGGTCCATACCCAGCGGCAAATCCTTTTCCATTAACATTAATAGAAGCACCTTTTTCAACTGTAAAATCACCTTTGATATAAAGATTAACTCCGCACGATTGAGTATTAGCACTGCGAGGTCCATCGTGAGTAATTGTAGCTGTTGGGCGAACAATCGCAAATAAGTTTATTATATTATCTGTAGCAATGCTGTTTAAAATAAGTGTTGCCTTCTCTGATACATCAAGAGCATTTTTAGTTTCAATTGCTTTATTACATTGCAATGATGCAACATAGTCTGTTCCTCCAATTATCAAACCTCCCAAAGAAACTATTGCTTCATCTGAATTAAGAACTACAGAGGCAGAAGACGTCTTTGGGCAAATAGCAACAATAGCATCTTCGCCAGGAACTCCTACAGGAAGCCAATTTTCAGGAGTTGACCAACTTGTATCAACGCCACCTACCCACTCTACAGCGCTACCGGAGGTGAAATTCCAATTTATGTTACCACCGCTATCTGTGGCAAAGTCGCCAGCAGCAATCATAAGCCCTAAACTAGCATTGCTATTACTTACTGCTACGCCACGAACGCGCATAACGCCATTAACCTTAAGTCCCCATTTTTCACCTAAACTAGACGATGTAAGAGTTATAAGTTTATTAGCATAATCGCCATTTGCACCATCAATATCAAAAACATCTGCTTCAATCGTTTTACCAGTTGGCATTATGAAGGAGGTAACAGATGAAGAAAGAACCTTAAGGCGCTTTGCTATTAAGCCATTTGGCAAGGTAACAGTGCCTCCAGACTTGGTAATTAAAATATCTCCGTACTCACCATTACCAAAGTCAAGCGTCGCATCGCCCTGGCCTTCTATGATAAGTTTCTCGGTATTAGTTCTCGTCATAGCGCCCGCCAAGGATAAGTTATTTGTAACTATTAAATTAACTGCCGAAAGTTTAATAGACGCTCCTTGTTCTGTTATAAGCGTATTTACCTTAGTTTCCGCAATTATGTTCGGATAATTTGCACACCCAGAGGGTATAATTATTACATCTGTTTCTAATGGCAAGCGAACTCCACCATATTGATCAAGCCAATTGTCGGCATTTCTCCAAGAAGTATCTTTAGCTCCAGTCCAAGTAAGGGGGTCTCCTGGTTTTGCTGGAACAGGAAAGCTCCAATTATTTTCTTTTGAGTAATCATCGCCATTAGAATTATCAGCAATAATAGCAACTCCAGAAGCTTTACATTTGAGAACATCTACATAATTAATAGACATTGCTACTCCACTGTTAACCTTAAGCGTCCAAATGCCATCATCTGTAGCAGGTTTTAGTTTAAGAAGATTATTTTCTGCACCATTAAGTTCAAGCTTTCCATTTGCTGCAATTGCAATAGTTGAAGAGTTTTTTAACTTAATAGTGGCTCCTTCTGGTGTATTGCAAACTAATGAATCTAGAGTTAAGACTGTATTTGCGTCTGTATAAGTATATTCAAAAACGTCACCTGGTTCTGGGCTTATAATAATTCCGCCTACTTTTGTTCCATTATTTCGCTTAGCGGTAGAAATGCTCGTTGAATTCTCAATATCCAATCCTCTAGTTAATGTTATAGAGAAATCATTTATCGATACATACGCGCCTCCTTTGACAATAAGTTTACCGAATGGTTGCTCGGCATCTGTAACGTTAGTTTTAATATATGTATATTTTTTACTTGTTTGGCTTTTGCCATCGATAATTAAGTCTCCACGACCTGATTCGTGCTTTGCACTTTCAAAATAAATAGTCCCACACGAACCCTTGCCAGTTTGACCGCAGGCAGCTGTTACTTTAGCTGAAAATGGCACCTCACTAAATTCTTTTTGTTCTTTCGTATAAATAGCTATTCTGCCTCCACCACCGCCAGGATAAGAAGTGCCTGTGCCACCTACCGTGCTAACTATGCCTGTGCCAGATAAAGCTCCACCTTTAACAATAATTGAGCCTCCTGCTCCATTGCCACTAGAAGATGCATTAGCAGTAATCGTTCCCATTAATGATATTAAACCCTCGGCAGAAAGATAAATTACTCCGCCACCAGCTGCACCACTGCCAGAGCCACCCTCAACTGGATTTCTTATATAACCATATGCATTTAATGTATGATTGGCTGCACCACTACCTTGTGTTCCGACTCCACCATGAGAAGAGCCTCTATAATCATTACCATATGTTTTACCAGGGTAAGGACCTTTCCCGGCAGCAAACCCACAACCATTAGCATTTACTACGCCTCCATCCTTAATAGTAATATTACCGCCTGCTTTTAAATTGAGTTTGTAATCTGTTTTACCAATCGCCGCAGTTCCTGTGTTTGTCGTCGCTAGAGGGGTATGCGTAATCTTGCCTTTTGCGCCAACAACAATATCATTAACTATATCTCCTACGAAATTATCTTTAGTTATCTGAACATTTAGTTTTAGCGTAACGACTGCACTTGCATCTTCATTGTCACCGATAGTAAGTGATTTTACATTAAACTTAGATGACGCCGTCACCGTATACGCGGCAGTTCCGGACGGGATAATAACATCGTCATCTACTCCCGGCGCTTCCGTTGCAACAGTTCCGTCAGAAAGCGTCCAGTTCGCCGCCGTTGCGAAAGTGCCGTCCTTTAACGCTCCTGTTTCTGCATTTTTCAACGCCCATGTGTAGGTATCGGCAAAAACCGGAGAAGCAAAAGAAATTATACCACTAACAAAAGCTACCACTAATAATTTAATAGCCATAACAACCCCTTTCCTATTATTGAGAGTATTTTAGCAATTACCCCCCCCCCTTGTCAATAATAATATGAACAAAACTTCGGCAATACCCAACGGCAAAAGCGCACTTTACTTGCGTTTGCTTATGAATAAAGAGGGGGAAAAGAAAATTTATTTAAAATATATCGTCGAAGGCTCCACGCCCTCTGCCGACGCTGTAAGGACGACTTCGCCTGGGGCAGTACGCCTTATGACAAGTCCTGCTCTACCGCCAAAAAGCGGATGAGAAGCGACTTCCTTAAACGAATCATATCCGTGCGGATCAGAGTTTCCTACCGCGACAATCTTCGCATTACCTTCTATCTTAAAGTTTACGCGCCGATTATCACGAGGAACTTTAACACCAAATCTGTCTTCTAAAGTAACTTTAATATACAAAAACTCTTCTATGTTCTGAGAGAGGACCTTAGACTCACTTTCTAGAACTACGCGAGCAGGCTGCATAGCAGTTTTCAAAACTTTCTCCCCTAGGCGCTTACCCGACTCATCTAATGCTACAGCTTTTATCTCGCCTTTTTGCCACTCAACATTATTCCATATTAAACGATAGCGCGGCATACCACCGTAGTAGCCATAGCGTAACGACGCCTTTTTATTTTTTGTCTTAACGCCTTGAGAGACACCATTAACGAAAAGCTCTGCCGATGGTGCGCTAGTATAAACATACACTGGCAGTTTCTTCTCTGAGCGGTATTCGAAATTCCAGTGATCAGGAACTATATGCAAAGTAAAAGCATCTTTATTCCAGTATGATCTATAAAGATAAGCTCTGTCTTTTGGAAATACTAACAAATCAAAAATGCCATAGTAGGAACTTCTTGAAGCCTTGCCAGGGGGAACGGGGATTTTCGTATGACTAATATTCCCGTGAGCATAAGGAGTAGGTTCGCCAAGATAATCAATACCAGTCCACACAAACTCTCCGCCCATGTAAGTGTCGACTTCGGTTTTCTCAAATTCGCGATCAGGTATATCACTCCACGGTGAGGCATTTCTATCATAGGAATCGACACGAAGTGAGGCAATTGCATAATCTGTTTTATTAGTTGGCAACTTATCAGCATAGAAACCATATTCAGAGCACGCTGAGGCTGATTCAGTATAAAGAACTGGCAAATGCGGGTATTTACGGTGCATAATACGATACTGAACGCCATAATTCCACCCCGATATATCAAGATTATTGTAGTGACCTAATTCGACAGCCTCAGAAAAACAACTACCAATTCCTACGGGACGAGTAGTATCAAGCTCACGAATTGCATTTCTAAATCTTGTGCAACGCTCAGCAGTCGTGCCAATAGTTGATGGCATATCCCATATTTCTTGACCGGGAGCAAACCCGCCGCCAGGGGGGATTTCATTGCCAATTGACCAAACAAATATCGAAGGATGATTGCGGTCGCGGCGAACAAACTCCTGAAGTTTTGTTTTGACAAAATCCTCTAGTACCTCATCACCACGGGCAGTCGTCTGATTCCATTTATCAAAACATTCGTTCCAAACAAATATGCCCATTTCGTCGCACAAATCTAGCGTTTCTGGAGAAACTGGATTGTGAGCAGTTCTAATAGCATTAGCACCCATATCAAGCATCTTCTCGAGTTTGCGACGCATAACTGAACGGTTGTAGGCAACACCTAGAATCCCTAAATCAGAATGAAGACACACGCCTTTTAATTGGACACGCTTGCCATTTAAAATAAAACCGCCCGCTGGATCAAACTTAAAAAAGCGAAATCCAGTTCGCACCATAACCTCGTCTTCAGCGTCCTGAGCAGAAAGCACTAATTTTACTTTGTAAAGTTTTGCATTTGAACCCAACGACCATAACTGTGGATTTTTGACTTTTGCTGAAAATGAAAACTTCTCCTCTGCACACTCATTTAGTTTAAGCTGCTTTTCTAAAGAAAGAACCTCTTTGCCGTCTGGAGCTAGAAGAATCATTTTAAGTTTCGCACTTGTGTCATCTAGCCTACGACTAATCACAACGCCCTCAACTTTTAATGTTGCATTCGACTCTGAAACATTTTCATGAGAAACAAAAACATCTTTGCTACTTATATACACTTCTGCTGTCTCTATTTTCCTCACGCGGCGATACATGCCAGCACCTGGATACCAACGAGAGGAAAGTTTCGTTGTATCTGCTTTTACCAGTATTGTATTAGTGCCGGCAAAAACATAAGCCGTAGCATCAGCACACATACCAAGATAACCATATTGCTGACGTGCGCACGGCTGATTATTAACAAAAACCGTCCCATCACACATCACACCATCAAAATCAAAGAATAAACGCCTACCATTAAGAGGTTTATCTATTACGAAGTTTTTGCGATAATACCCTACTCCCTTCCAAGGCAACTTACCAGTATTTGGGTCGCCATTAGGCTCAAATGGCCCTTCTATAGCCCAATCGTGCGGCACATCTACTGCTTTCCAAGTTTTGCCATCGCGAGAAAACTCCCAGCCATCATTGTAACTTTCAACTCGTCTACCAGTCAGAGTAGTGGCGGCAAATAAATCAAAGACAAAAACTAAAAAAGCAAGGGCCAATAAAAACTTAGCTCCTAGTTTGATTTTAGAATACATCTTGAACTCTCTTTTTAAAAACTAAGACTGCTTATCTCGCGGATCAGGGAGCATAAATAGTTTTTTTGAACGAATTGGTGCAGATAAAACACCGAATGTACATCTGGCACGGGCTTCTAAATAATACTCCTTGCCTTGCGGCAAGTCTCTAACATCAAACCAAAAGCGCTGTGTCTTCGGCTCGTACTTGCGCATACGATGATAAGCCGGGGAAACGAATTTTTTAACCATTTCGCACTCTGAACCGTCTACAGGATAGGCACGCACCTCATAATAGTGGACACGGCATCTGTCATCTGTCACAGGAGATGGAAATTCAAGATTCATAACTATCGTCCATTCGCCAGCGCGGTTTTCCGTATTTCGTGTTTGAGTAACTATGAAAGCGCCCTCAGGAAATTCCGGCCCCACTAGATGCATCTCAAACTTAGGCGTTGAACATTTTGCTTCTTCTGACAAAGGAACTACCCACGGTGCGCAATCCGAGGCTTCTTCCTCTAAATCAATGCGCTCGATTATAATCTCGTCGTCAAAAACATTTACGAGAAACCCTTGATCTCCTCTAAGATCTCTCCTAGACGGGATGGGCTGCATTGACCGTTTCAAAGCGTCCTTGCTACGCGAAAGAGCGTTTTCGCCACCAGGCAAGGAAGCATAAGAAAGAGATGGCGTAGAAATGGCTGTAAATTCGCCGCGCCAGAACAATTTCTCATAATGAAATACTTGGTGAGTGTGGCCTGTAAATGCAACGCAATTTTTGTAATTTGACAAAACTTCCTTTGCATTAGTGCCTGCTCTACTATCCGAAGTAGTGCCTTTTATAGGGTAATGCTGAAAGAAGAAAAACGGCTTATCTCCAGTGAATCGTGAAGCGTTTTCTTCCATCCAAGGTTTAAGTTTGCCATCTTGATTCCACTCTAGAGAAACAAAATCATAACCTTTGACGGTCTTTACGCCTATAGGCTCAAACTCCTCACCCATTATCTCGCGCCACATAGCCTTCATGCCATTCTTAACCAGCGCTTCATTATCGCTTACTCCATTTGCACGCATCTCAAGAGCCATATCTCCATAATGGAAGCCCTCAAAATCATGATTACCAGTGCAAAATAGAGGCACAACTTTTGTTCCTCCAAACACTTCGTCCCATGTGCGTTTCAAATATATCAACGAGTTCTTTGTGCCCCAATCAGTTAGGTCACCCGGCGACATAACCGCGTCAACGCCGCGGCGCTTAAAATATTTCAACGCCTTTCTAAAGTCAGCACATGACTCTTCCGTCGTTATATGAATATCGCTGACTACACCGAAAACCAAATTGGGTCTACGCGCAAACGGCACACATTTGCAACCTGAAGCAAACATTAGTGCCGTTGCACTTGTCAAAAACTCTCGTCTGTTCATTCTTATCGGAAGTCAAAGGTAACTAAAAAGGCTGCTGAATTTCTGTCTTTTTTCACGATTGTAAGCTCGCCGTTATACCACTCGACCTGGCACGGATAATCGTCACGTGTATCATCGAGAACGCGCGCCGTAACGCGTTTGATTTTTGAACAGTCTAGTCCTGAAACTTTTACGGTTATGACATCTTCGTTACCTCTGTAATCCGTAACAAGAAGCGAGGCCTTGCTGCCATCGTCATTTTTTAACGCCAATGCCGTGCAACTGCCTTCTGATTTAACTCCGCACACTTTTGAATATTCTTTACAGATGCGACCAAACATCTTCGCCGCATAATAGGGCTTGTTGAACATCTTGTTATGATCCATGTAGCCCCAGGAGCCGGAGTGGCTGCAGCCATAGTAGTAGGCCTGCTCAAATTCTGAATACTGGAAGAGCGAAAGAGCGGTAAGATAGAAACATGCAGAATCAATACCATTCATGCTCATAGGCCCCTCTTTTGCCTTTTTCACCATCGCAGGCGTTGGGTTTACGCTGTGAATACCCTCCCATGAAAGAAGATAGTGATATTCATTGAGAATAAACTCCATACCTTCGAAGCCTAAATCATTGCAAAGCTTACGAACCTTATCACCAGTAGCGATCATTTCTTTCGGGTTATAGCCGTAGTAATGCCATGACAAGAAATCTGGCTTTACGCCCTCTTTCTTGCACGCTTCTAAAAGCTCACGCAGATACTTAATACTCATAGTCCCTAAAGCAGGACCGCCAATTTTAAGCTCTGGAAATTCTGATTTAAGGCGCTTAAGACACGTTACAAACAATTTGATAAACTTCTTGCGCATACCTGCCATGTCAAGCCCTTCTGGACCTGGCAAGTACCACATCCTCGGCCCGATATCAGGCTCGTTCCAAATTTCCCAATACTCAATATCCCAATTAAACCCATCAGCCCAGCCTTTGTTGTAATGGCGGATAGTTGCAGCAAAAATCTCAGCCGTTTTATCGAAATCTTCAGGTACGACCGTATTAAAATGCGTCACGTTTTCTGTGTGCTCAATGGACGTGCCAAGTCGATAGAAAATCTTTAGACCAATGTTTCTGGCCAACTGCATAATATGGTCAGTTGGCTTAAAGTAATAATTTTTAGGGTCTTTCGCATCAAGGTGGAACAACGGAAAAATATACTGATAGTCCACCATACGCTGTCCACAATTAACAATCGGCCAATCGTGCGTACGGGTATAGGCAAGATTCATCGACTTAATTGTATCATCATCCGTCTGCATTGATCGGTTATATGAGCGAGGAGTCCACCCGGAGGAATGAAGAGCCTTGTTAAGAGGTTTGCCTCCATTAAACTCAATTGAAATTTCTCCTGCCGATGCGCTAAGCACTACCGAAACAAGAGATGCGAGCAGTATGAACTTTTTAGACATAATTAACCTCATTATTTTGTTGCAAATTTATATGCATTTTCAAACATACGCATCCAAGGGCCTTTATCCTTAAATACGCCTGGGTTGTAAGAAAGCTGACAAGCTCTAAAGGCACGCTCTGGGTGCGGCATCATAATAGTTGCTCTGCCATCTTCTGAAGTAAATGCCGTCTGACCGCCAATTGAACCATTGGGGTTATATGGATAGCGGACAGTTGGTTTACCATAGGAGTCAACAAAATGCGCTGCGCAAACACCTGGAGCAAAGTCCGGTGTCCAAACGCGGCCTTCACCGTGAGCCACAGGAATTGGCAAGCGCGAGCCCTCCATCCCCTTAAAGAAGATAGATGGCGATGGCTCAATTTCAATGCACGAGTAGCGAGCCTCAAACTGCTCTGAAACATTGCGCACGAACTTCGGCCATTTTGAGGCGCCTGGGATAATGTCCTTAAGCTGAGAAAGCATCTGACAACCGTTACAAACACCTAGGCTAAAGGTGTCAGGACGCTCAAAGAACTTTTTGAACATCGCTTTAAGCTTGTTATTGTAAAGCACTGAACGAGCCCAACCGGAACCAGCGCCGAGGACATCGCCGTAGGAAAATCCTCCGCAGGCAACAAGCCCCTTGAAGTCATCAAGCGTTACGCGACCCTCTATAAGATCTGACATATGAACGTCGCGGCAATCAAAACCTGCCTCAGTAAATGCCGCCGCCATTTCTATGTGACCATTAACGCCCTGTTCGCGGAGGATAGCCATCTTTGGCTTTGTCTGTTTGCGCTTTGACTTAGCTATAGTAAGGGGCTTTTCTGGGTCATAGGTGAGTTTGAAATTAAGACCAGGATCTGCCTCGTCAAGAGCGTTATCGTATTCCTCACGCGCAGAGACGGGGTTATCGCGAAGAGCCTGCATGCGATATGTCGTTTCGCTCCATGCGCGACGCAAATACGTAAGGTCGGTCTTGATAGCAAGACGAGAGCCTACGCTAACGACAAAATCACGAGAGGACTCAAGAACATCACCGCAAACAAGAGATGGAACCTTTGCTGCCTTGAAAATCTCAAGAACCTTCTTAAGTTTCGACTCTTCTACTTGGATAACAGCGCCTGGCTGCTCGTTAAAGAGCGTTGCCAAAACATCACCATCAGCGAGAGTTACTTCTACTCCAAGACCGCCGCCTATCGCCATTTCTGCAAGCGTCACAACAACACCACCATCAGAGCGGTCGTGATATGAAAGCGCGAGAGAAGAAGCAACTACTTTCTGCATCGCATTAAAGAAGCGCTTGAGAAGTGCCGCGTCAGAATCGGCGTGAGAATCACCAAGCTGGGAATAAACCTGCGCAAGCGCAGTAGCACCAAGAGGCTGCTCGCCCTTGGAAAGATCGATAAACACGAGTTTAGAGCCAGCACCAGTGCGCTTTAGATCTGGCGTAAGAGTTAAGCGAACATCTTTAACTGGTGCAAAAGCAGAGGCAACAAGAGAGAGGGGAGCGACTTGTTTTTGCTCAACGCCCTTCTTGTCTGTCCAACACGTGTGCATCGAACAGCTGTCCTTGCCCACTGGAATTGAAACACCAAGTTTAGGACAGAATTTTAAACCTACCTCTTCAACTGTGTTGTAGAGATTGGCATCTTCACCTGGGTCGCCGCAAGGAGCCATCCAGTTGGCAGAAAGACGAATCTGAGAAATGTCACCAACATTTGCTGGCGCAAGGTTCATTATCGCTTCAGTAATTGCCATTCGTCCAGAGGCGGGAGCATCGATAAGAGCAACAGGGCTTCTTTCGCCTGTTGACATCGCCTGACCATTAAATGTCTTATAGCCCATCGTAGTCACAGCGCAGTCTGCTAATGGCAACTGGTATGGGCCTGTCATCTGATCGCGAGCAACCTTGCCAGTAACACTACGGTCAGTAATCGAAACAAGAAATGTCTTATCTGCTACAGCTGGCAAATGAAGCACTCTCGTAAGCGCGTCAAGAGGTTTAACGCCTTCAAAATTTGTTTTGACGTGCTTGCGCTTGAGGCTCTTAACCTTGCGCACCATACGCGGAGGCTTGCCGAGCAAGACCTTAATATCCATGTCGATTGGATCATCACCAAAGTGCGAATCGTGAAGGACCAACCTTCCGTCTCCTGTTGCAACACCAATAAACGCCACGGGGCAACGCTCGCGAGCGCAAAGCTGTTCAAAGAAGAACCTAGCCTCTGGCTTAAGCGCAAGAACATAACGCTCCTGAGCCTCGCAGCACCAAATTTCCATCGGATTCATTGAACGTTCTTCGTTATGAACCTCACGCAAATGGAACGTGCCACCAGTCGCTTCAACAAGCTCAGGGCAACCGTTAGAAAGTCCACCGGCACCGATATCATGAATCGAAAGAATCGGGTTAGCCTTACCGAGAAAGCTACAAGCGTCAATCACACCCTGACAGCGTCTTTGCATTTCTGCATTGCCGCGTTGAACAGAGTTAAAATCAAGCGCCTCTGAGTTAGTGCCTGTCATCATTGACGACGCTGCACCACCGCCAAGACCAATCCTCATGGCTGGACCACCGATTTGGACAATAAGCGACTTAACCTTAACAGGCTTTTTATCTACTTGGCTGTGGCGAATAGCACCCATACCGCCAGCAAGCATTATAGGCTTATGATAACCTCTTAACTCACCAGCAACAGATGTCTCATACGTGCGGAAGAATCCGCAAAGCTGAGGTCTACCAAACTCGTTACCAAACGCAGCTCCCCCTATAGGACCTTCTGTCATAATCTGCAAAGGAGTTGCTAGGCGCGTCGGGAAATCAGCGTAATCGTGCTCCCAAGGCTGAGGGAAGGAAGGAAGCCTAAGGTTCGAAACCATAAAGCCGCAAATACCAGCGCCAGTGCATGAACCGCGACCAGTGGCAGCCTCATCACGGATCTCGCCACCAACACCTGTGGCCGCTCCTGGATACGGAGAAATCGCAGTTGGATGGTTGTGTGTTTCAACCTTCATAAGCTGGTCTAGGTTATCGCCCTTATAGCCGTATGAATTTGTAGAAGGATCAATTGCAAAAACTTCTGTTTTAAAGCCTGCTACAACAGATGAATTATCTTTATACGCAGATAGCGTGCCTTGTGGGCGCTTGGCATGCGTATTTTTAATCATCTCAAAGAGGGAATGACGCTTCTTTTTGCCATCGATAATAAACTCTGCGCCGAAAATTTTATGCCTGCAGTGTTCGGAATTAACCTGACCAAACATCGTAAGCTCTGTGTCAGTGGGGTTGCGCCCTGCTTTACGAAAGCTCTCAGCCAGATAACGCATCTCTTCTTCGCTAATAGCAAGCCCCATCTCTTCGTTTGCTTGTCTAATAGCAGCAATGCCGTCTTTTACGACGTCGTATGAGCGACCAGGCTTTGGCTCAGCTACATCAAAAAGATCTGAAATGTCTTCGTAAACACCTTCAGTCATCTTGTCGAAAAGAGGCGCTAAATCAGCACTCTTAAACGGCTCTGAAAGGCGGTAGCGAACGCCGCGCTCTACGCGCTTAATGCTCTTTAGTCCACAATTGCGGAAGATATCTGTCGCTTTTGAGCTCCATGGAGAAATGGTCCCCTTACGAGGAAATACGAAAAACTCGCCTTTCTCCAACTTTCCGCAAGCGCCTTCTGAAGACAAAAGTTCGCCTGCACGAATAAGCTCTGATTTATCTACTGCGCCTTCTGTTGGCTCAATAGCATAAACCCACTTGGCCTCTATTTTAAGAGGCTTTGTAGAGCGGATAGTTTTCGAAAGAGAAGTAACAAGCGCATCAAGCCTAAACGGCGAGTGTGCATCGGAACCAATAAGTAGGACCATATTCAAATAGAACCTTTCGAATTATTTTTCGATAGATGAATGATATTCTTGCAAGCTACGAACTTCGCCCTTACCGCTCATAGCTGCCGCGATACCCTCAGCAGCAGCTGTAACGGCGGCTATCGTTGTAAGATAAGGCACCTTATACTTAATTGCTGCCTGCCTAATACGGCTGTCATCAGCACGTGAATCGCGGCGACCAGAAGGCGTATTAACAACTAGAACCACTTCACGATTCTTAATTGCGTCTAATACATCAGGGCGCCCTTCACCAATCTTGGCGATTTCTGCCGCCTCGACTCCGTGGTCATTAAGCCACTTTGCCGTGCCAGATGTTGCTATTACATTAAAGCCGAGCTTAACGAGAAGCGAAACTGCCTCTGCTGCGCCATCAGGCTTTTCGGAAAGCGAAACGAGTATCTTGCCTTTCTCGATAGGTAACGGCATGCCGGCTGCCTCTTGCGATTTGTAGTAAGCTAAGCCAAAGGTATCGGCCAAACCTAAAACCTCACCGGTAGAGCGCATTTCTGGGCCAAGAACAGGGTCTACTTCAGGGAATTTTTCAAACGGCATTACCGCTTCTTTAACACCGAAGTAAGGTACTACATGTTTACCATCAAGCCCTAGAGACTGAACTGTCTCGCCAAGCATAAGGCGCGTAGCAATACCAGCCATTTGAGTACCAGCAACCTTAGAAACTAACGGAACAGTACGGCTGGCGCGAGGATTTGCCTCAATCACATAAACCTTGCCCTCTGGCTCTTCTTTAGTAAATTCGACGGCAAACTGCATATTCATTAAGCCAATGACCTTTAGCTCGGCTGCAATTTTGCGAGTGTACTCTAGAATAATCTTCTTGTTGCGCTCTGAAATACCCTCTGGCGGCAAAACGCAAGCAGAGTCACCAGAGTGAACGCCCGCTAATTCGATATGCTGCATTATTGCAGGAATAAAGATGTCTTTACCATCAGAAAGAGCATCTGCCTCGCATTCCATAGCGTGACAAAGGAATCTATCAAGATATAGCGGTCTATCAGGAGTTACACCTACTGCTTTAGCGACATACTCCCTAAGAAGCTGCTCGTCGTAAATGACCTCCATGCCGCGGCCACCAAGCACGAACGAAGGACGAATAATAAGAGGATAGCCAAGCTTGTTAGCACAATTAATAGCTCCATCAATATCCCACGCCATCATCGACTCTGGCATAGGAATACCAAGGCGATCCATTATAGAATGGAACAATTCACGATCTTCGGCGTCATCAATAGAATCAACTGACGTACCTAGAATGTTACAGCCTGCCTCTTGAAGCCCGCGAGCAATATTAAGCGGAGTCTGACCGCCAAATTGCACAATAACGCCCATAGGCTTTTCATTCTCGTATATCTGCAAGACGTCTTCAACAGTAACAGGCTCAAAATAAAGCTTGTCAGAAGTATCGTAATCTGTTGAAACTGTCTCTGGATTGCAGTTTACGATAATCGTTTCATAACCCATCTTGCGCATAGCCATCGCTGCGTGACAGCAGCAATAGTCAAACTCAATACCTTGACCGATGCGGTTTGGACCGCCACCAAGAATCATCACCTTCTTCTTGTTGTCGGAAACCTCAACCTCACTCTTCTGTGCGTTATATGTCGAATAGTAATAAGCCTGATTTTCGACGCCGGAAACTGGCACCTTATGCCAAGTTTCAACACAGCCAAGACCCTTGCGCTGAGCGCGGATGTCTGCTTCAGAAACTCCGAGCAACTGAGAAAGATACTTATCAGAGAAGCCATTTTTCTTAGCCTGGATAAGCTGTTCATCAGGCAAGAAACCGCCCCTATGCATCAATATGCGCTCTTCTTCTTCAACGAGTTCGCGCATTTGTTGGACGAAATACGCCTTTACGCCAGTGCGCGAGAAAATCTGCTCGTCAGTAGCTCCCTTACGAAGCGCTTCATACATCTGAAAGTGACGCTCAGAATTAGGCACGCTAAGAAGTTTAAGCAACTCATCAAGCGTCTTCTCATGGAAATCTTTAACAAACCCTAGCCCCGCTCTGCCGCGCTCTAGGCCGCGAATAGCCTTCTGTAAAGTTTCCTTATATGTCTTGCCGATACTCATTACTTCGCCAACGGCCTTCATCTGAGTACCAAGGCGATCTTCTACCGCACGGAATTTCTCAAACGCCCAGCGAGCAAACTTTAAGACGATATAATCACCACTTGGCGTGTATTTTTCGAGACTTCCATCGCGCCAATATGGGATTTCATCAAGCGTCATGCCAGCGGCTAACTTAGCTGATACTAACGCAATCGGGAAACCTGTCGCCTTTGATGCAAGCGCAGAAGAACGCGATGTACGCGGATTAATCTCGATAATAACTATGCGCCCAGACTTTGGATTGTGTGCGAACTGAACGTTTGTACCACCAATTACACCAATTGCCTCTACAATCTTAAAGGCTTGTTCTTTAAGACGCGCCTCAAGGTCTTTTGAAATAGTTAAAAACGGCGCAGCGCAGAAGCTATCACCTGTATGCACGCCTACGGCGTCAATATTTTCAATAAAGCAGACGGCGATCATCTGGTTTTTAGAGTCGCGAACTACTTCTACTTCAAGTTCTTCCCAGTCCTTAATAGACTCTTCAATAAGGCATTGATGCGTCAAAGAGGCTTCTAGACCCCTTGCACAAATCGTGCGAAGTTCTTCAATATTGTAGCAGAAACCACCGCCCGAACCGCCCATCGTATACGCAGGACGAACTACAACAGGATAACCAATCTCGTTTTCTACTAGTTCTACAGCTTCTTCTACCGTATGGACAATACCAGATTTTGGCGTTTCGATGCCGAGTTTTTGCATCGTAGCTTTAAAAACCTCGCGATCTTCGCCGCGTTCAATAGCCTCAAGATTTACACCAATGACCTTAATGCCATATTTATCAAGAATACCCTTTTTAGAGAGCTCCATTGAAAGATTTAGCCCCGTTTGACCGCCTAGGTTAGGCAAAATCGCATCGGGGCGTTCTTTTTCAATAATCTGCTCTAGTCTAGCTTCGTTTAGCGGCTCAATATATGTCGCGTCCGCCATAACGGGGTCAGTCATTATTGTAGCTGGGTTTGAGTTTACCAACACAACCTTATAACCACAAGCACGCAATGCTTTACACGCCTGTGTACCAGAATAGTCAAATTCACAGGCCTGTCCGATAACGATTGGACCCGATCCGATAATAAGAACCTTATTGATGTCTGCGTTTTTCATCTATAGAAAACCTTTCAACTGCAAATGCCGAACCGGGTAGGTATTATATCAAATTTGCAATCCAATTACAAAGAGTCGATTATTTCACAGAAAAAAATCAAATACGCCTGCCGTAATATCATATCGCGCTAAGAAATTCCTTAACATAGCGATTGTCAAGGCGCTGAAAATTCTCAGGCGTTTCGCAAGCCACTGCTACACCGTTTTTAACCAGCAAAATCTTATCAGCATAACTAAGCGCACCTTTAAGGTCGTGCGTAACAACTACTGATGTAATGCCGCGCTCACGAGCCAATTTGACAATTAGTGCATCAATAGTCTTTGCCGTTACAGGGTCTAAACCTGATGTTGGCTCATCGTAAAGAACTATATCACAATCTCGAACTATTGCACGAGCTAAACCAGCGCGCTTTTGCATACCTCCCGAAATTTGAGCAGGATACTTGTCGGCAGCATCTAAAAGTTCTACTGCCCTTAAAGCGTCATCTACCCTACGAGATATTTCGTCGTCTGAAAGTGATGTCGTTTCTACTAATGGCAACGCAACATTTTCCGCTACTGTCATCCACGCCAAAAGCGCACCACTCTGAAATAAATAACCTATACGTCGACGAATCGCCCCAAGTTCGGCCTCAGTTGCCGATACTATATCAACTCCCTCAACAACAACGGAACCTGAAGTTGGCGAAAGTAAGCCCACAATATGCTTAAGAGTGACGCTCTTACCTGTTCCTGAAGAGCCCACTATACAGAATATCTCACCGCTTTGAACTTCAAACGACAATCCGTTTAAAACACTTTTGCCATTAAATTTTTTAACGACATCAGAAAACTTCAAAAGAGGCTCTGCCATATCAAATCGGCTCCTTCCTCTTTGCAGAGGCTATGTCGCGAACGAAACGAGGCATCGATAATCCTCCTATGTTCCGCGCACAAAACGCCTCAATCTGCCGCGCCTTTTCAATTGGAACTCTAAAACGGTCAATGCCAGCAACATCATCGCACATAAAGACATAATATGGCCTGATTTTTGCCGCAGAAAGTGCCTTAAGTAAGGCGAGCATTTTCTTTGGCGTATCATTAACCCCTTTTAAAAGAACTGTCTGACACGAAACAGGAATACCACGCGAAATAAATTCATTGCACGCTCTAATCGCCTGGCTAGTAACTTCATCAGCTGAATTAAATTGAGTATTAACCCAAATTTTTTTTAATTTAGAAAGTTTTGTAGCAAGTTTTGCTGTAATTCTTTGTGGATTTACGCAAGGCGCGCGAGTACAAAGACGAACAATATCAATTTGATCTAGTTTTGCAAATGCCTCAGCAAATTTTAGCACCTTCTCATCTGAAAGCACTAGCGCGTCACCTCCAGAAAGAAGAACATCTCTTACCTTTGGGTGGCGAAGAACATATTTAACACAAGAATCAAGAGCTTCATCTGTATCAACAATTTTCTTCTTGCCCAAAATTCCACGCCTAGTGCAATGACGACAATTTGCAAAACAATTTTCAGATGTCATCACTAAAACTCTATCAGGGAAACGCTGCGTAAGACCTGGAACCTTTGTTTTCTCTTCAAGTTCACCAAATGGATCTACCTGATAACCATCGTCGGCATCTGTCTCTCCGCGGCTAGAAATCTGGAGACGAAAAGCCTTAGACCTTTTAGCTAGCTCCCTAGCATAAGGACACGCCTTCTCGGGGAAGACAACTTTTCGCGCATTGTTCCGAGCCACTAATTCTTCTCCACGGTGAATGTACGCCCGCACATATGACAGGTTATATCAATTTTATCAGGAAGTGTCGCGCGCTCTTCTTCTGGAAGCGCGCTGAGAGTTTGTCTTGCTCGCTCCACATTACACCTGCAAGCAAACTTGATAGGCGTTGATGCCTTAAGTTGAGCGTCTTTAAGCCCTAACTGCTGAAGAATTGTTCGCGGAGAACGAGAAAGATCGCCTGGGTCTGCCGATAAAATCGACGTATCCTCACAATCTGGCATACATTCAATTAATATACCGCGCGCCGTATTTACCTTTGCTTCATCACTTACGAAGGCTTGAGTATAAATAAGCGCTTTGCGTTGCAAGGAACCCGCCAAATACCCATCTATCGAATTTGAAACTCCTTGAGAGAGAATAACGCCAGGCTTTGTGCGAGAAACTTGCAAACGCCTTTCGCCAACAATCGTAAGAAAATCTGCCTTAGAAATAGGCTGGGCTGTTACGCCGTCAAAGTCATCTAAAACCTTGCGCTCAGTATATCCTCTAAGAGTGCCACTGGCAGTACATTCAACATTAAAGCCACCTAAGGGGCCAGTACATTTCATTTGTAAAACTAGCGTCTCATCCTTTTCAGAAAGTTCTGTAGCCAAAAGCGACGCGCCACAAAGGGCTTTGACAAGAAAATACCCGCTAACTGGTCCGGAAAGATGTGCGCTAACAAGACTTTGTGACGCGCTTGTAGCGTCAACCATCACAACATTAACCTTGCGAACTGGATCGTACCACTGTTCTCTAATATCTTTCATTTTGAACCCTTTAACTTCAAAGCCTCCGCTACTGCCTTAGCATAAAATTCAGACATCCTCATCATGCCAATATCATTGGGATGCACACCATCAACAGTGCCTTCAAAATCATCCCCAAGCATCCCCTTGCCAGGTAAGAAATAAAGATTCTCCCAACCCTCTTTCTTAAGCTTCATAAAAAGCTCTTTGGCAAATTGTTCACGAGCCATAATGCTTTTAGAAGACGCAGCAGTGCCACAATAAACATCGCAAGCGCCAGCCATAACAATCGGCACCGATGGATGCTTTGCGCGCAAACTTCTTATAAAAGGCTCATAGTTGCGCTGAACGCTTCTTATATCTTTACCTGTTTCATCAAATGACATATTCCAGATGCAATCAAGCACATAGCAACTAGCTTCAATCCTAGAGACAACATCTGCCATTTCTAGTTCCATGACTCCTGAGCCTGAGAACCCAAGCCCTACAACTGGAACATCTAATTTACGCCCAACTATATTAACAAAGCCAAGCCCTGGCCTACTGGCACAGCCACCATGCGTTATGGAAGTGCCATAAAAGAGAACAGGCTTCGTGACACCAGAAGACCTAGTACCTGCCTCTGTAATAGCGGCATCTTTCTCAACACCAATTTTAAACGACTTGACACCATTATAAAGCGGCAAATTCACCAAACAAATATCGTCAGGATTCCAATCTAGCGACAGCTTACCAGCGGCATGATGATAAATACGCCCTGTCTTCACATACTGCCATGAACTCTTAGATTTATTCCATTTGTAGACATCAATACCACTAACGCCAGACGCTGGCATATGATCCATGCCTAAAGTTTTATTTACAGGCACCCAATTAAAGTGAAGTTTCTTGGATGTTGTCTTAAATCTAAACATCATACCCGAAGTATGCTGACGCTGCCCACGCACACCACGATTTACATTCGTTGTAATATTACCAGGAACTCGCTCGTAGCGCCCAAACTTTTCACTATAATAGCCACCCTCAAGCGGCAAATACTTACCATCTAACCATTTGACATCGTTTGTTATAACGGCAGTTTTAGTCGCCATCGCTGGATCATATTTCTGAGCGTCATTTTGACCAGCATATGCCAACATAGCAAACGCTCCTAATACGAAAGTTGCACAAAGTTTAGTCTTCATCTATAATCACCTTTCAATAAATATCGTCTTAAGTTTTAATGAGCGCGTCATTTCGCGCATAAGGGCTTGAACTCCGTAAAGCTCAGTTTCATAGTGCCCAGCGAGAATCATCGGCATTGAAATATTTTGTGCCTCAATCACATTGCCCCAAGAAGCCTCGCCTGTAATAAATACATCACAGCCTAATCTCTTGGCCTCGCCTGCAAATTCTCCCGCACCGCCAGAACAAACGCCTACCTTATAGCCGTCCTTTACGCCAGTAACGCCAATTATATTGCCGTGATAACTAAAAGCTGGCTCTAGTGATTTCAGACCTATAGCTCTAGCTATCTCGTAGTTATTACCAACCTTCTTATTTGCATCTAACGGCAGATGATATGCAGCAACTGCCAAATTCGAAGAGATTGCTTCTTTAACTACATTAAACACTCCCCCCGTCAATGTGCGTATCCCGCCACCCCAGCTTATGCCATGATGTACGATAAGCAAATCTGCTTTAGCCTCAATAGCCTTTTTCACAGACTCTAACGAGGCATCAACTGCGAAAGCAACCTTCGTTACTTCTCTATCTTCCCTATCAATTTGAAGACCATTATTGGAGACATCGTCAAATCGCGATGTCTCCAAAAGGTCATCTACCCATTTTAATATTTTCTCTAACTTCATTCTATCAACAAATTACTCAAACTCAATAAGCGCAAAGCTATATGGAAGCATCTTGAATTTAACAACACCGTTACTGTCAACCTCAAGGGGCATTTCTGTATTTGTGCGTACATGGTCTGTCATAAGACATCTGGCCTTTGTAATCTTTATGCCGTTTACTTTTAGCGTAAGCTCGGCAATATCAGAAACATTATCATCATCCACATAACGCGTAACTAACGCAGCTCCCGCCTTGCCTGATTTTGACTTAGCCGCCACAACTGAAAACTGACCTGCATTAGAAACATCACGCTTCTCTACGTTACCAGAATTAGCCTTGCTTAGCGGCCCTTTATACTGCATTACGGAGGTTGTTACTTGTGTGCCATAATCAAGAAGTTTGCTCCAAGCATAGAATGGATAGTAACCTTTTTTAGGCCATAATGTAACTCTGTCAAAAAGGTTGTTCATTCCGGAACTTACACGAGCATCATAGAACATAAGTAAATCAATAGGAGCTTGCTGGCAATGATTCATGACAGAAGCGATATACGCGGCACCCTTTAGATTAAGGTCACCTGATTCAACGCGAAGCGAATATACCCAATCATCAACCCAGCCCTTAACATAATTCCACTCGTTAAGAATCGACTCAACATTTTCAAAGCCATGCTTAATCATCATCTCACGAATCTTATTGGCTCTAGTTACAATCGCCTCAGGTGTGCGAGAATAAATATGCCATGAATAAAAATCTAGCGGCACGGAATTATCTTTGCAATACTTCAAAAATCTATCTGCAAATCTTACATTGCCTACGCTAGCAGGTCCACCAATTTTAAGGTTTGGAAACTTCGACTTGAGGTGCTTTGCGGCAGTTTCATAAAACTCAAAAAAGTTCGTAACCGTTCCGCCCCAGCAACGTGGATTGCGAGGCTGCCCAGTTTCTACCATATCGAGATCTGGCTCATTCCAAATCTCCCAATACACGATATTAAACTGATTTGAGAACGCTATATTACGCGTAGTGTAAGCCTTGTCGACTCCCCAACCCCAACCTTCGTTGTAATGGCGAATAACATGCTCGCATATACGCGCCCACTTAGCATAGTCTTTTGGCGGCAATGCGCCGTACTTTTTAGGGCCATGCTCAATCGTCTGACCAAGGCGGAAAAACACCTTCGTGCCAGCGCGAACAATCGAATCAAGATAATGATCTGTGAACACAAAATCATAATTCTCTGGATTCGTCTCGTCAGCATCAAAATTCGGGAATATCGCACTGATATCACATGTATGCGCACCACCAGAGACGCAGTTTATGGAGTCATGAGTACGAGCATATGGTATACGAAGAGCTTTATACTCCTCAAAATTTCCTTTTTTTTGATCGTCAAATGGCTTTTTAACTGTTGGACCATTATTTACAGCATTCATCAGCTTTATGGCACCCTTCTCACGCGCCATATCAATGCTGATAAAAGCCTTTGCTGCAGGCTCTGCAGAATACGCTGATACTACAAAAGCCGATGCCGCAACCATAGTAACTAATTTTATCGTATTCATTTTTACTCCTTTTATGTTTATAAAGTCAAACTATTCTAGCTTATGAAAAGCGCGATTCGTTACGCTTTTCAAGGTCTTTACGATACTCGACAAGATCCACTTTCAAACGCGCTACCCCTGTCTCAACAGCGGCGGCGGCAACAGCATAACTAACCTCAACGAAAAGGCGCTTATCAAAAGGTTTTGGAATAATATATGAAGTACCAAATTCAAGCTTCTCATCTGGATAAATTGCCTTAATATCCTCTGGGACGCTTTGCTGTGCTAGATTGGCAAGCGCATTTGCCGCGGCAACTTTCATCTCCATATTAATCGTCGTGGCTCTTACATCAAGCGCACCACGGAAAAGATATGGGAAACCTAAAACGTTATTGATCTGATTCGGGTAGTCACTTCGACCAGTTACCATCACATATTTGCGACCTTCAAGTGCCTTTGCTACTTCCGCAGGAGCAATTTCCGGGTCGGGATTTGCCATAGCAAAAATAGCAGGAAATTCGCCCATCTTCTTCACGTCTTCGCCAGTAAGAACATTTGCAGCTGAAACACCGACAAAAACATCTGCGCCAACAAGCGCCTCCTGGAGAGTTAATGCTTGCGTCTCAACAGCGTGTTTGGCCTTAAATGCATTAAGATCTGTTCGACCTACCCTTATCGTGCCCTTTGTATCGCACATGATAACATTTTTAACACCAGCAGCTTTAAGCATCTCGCAAATACGAATACCTGCAGCCCCTGCGCCATTCATAACAACTTTAAGCGAAGAAAGCTCTCTACCTGCAAGCTTGGCATAGTTCATAACACCAGAAAGCGAAATAACCGCCGTGCCCCACTGGTCATCATGAAAGACAGGAATATCCAGCTCTTTATCAAGAGTATCCTCAATCTCGAAACAAGCAGGAGAGGCGATATCCTCAAGATTGACGCCACCATACTGTGGCGCAATAGCTTTTACCATTTCAATGACGCGCTTTGGATCAGTCTTGCCTACATTTGCGCCTCCCTGGCGGCAGCAATTTAGCGGCACCGGCCAAGCATCAACATCGCCAAAAGACTTAAAAAGAACGGCCTTGCCTTCCATAACTGGGATTGACGCTGCCGCGCCTAAGTCACCTAGTCCGAGAATGGCAGTACCATCAGAAACAACTGCTACAAGATTAGACTTCGCCGTGCACTCATAAGAAGCGTCTGTATCTGCTGCTATCGACTTTACTGCGTGGGCAACACCAGGAGTATATGCTAAACACAAATCATCTTTCGTCTTAAGAGATTTTGGTAATTTAACCGCAACCTTACCACCCTTGTGATAAGCCATCACTTCTTCTTTGCCGTATGCCATTATTAACCTTCTTTCTTATAATTTTTAAATCTTGAAAGTGCAAAAGCCATTTTTATTGACTCAATAGCGATTGCTCCTGAAATTTTTGAATACCCACGTTGCCTATCACTAAAGGCAATGGGAATTTCCTTAATTGTCGCGCCCTTTCTCCAAGCTCTATTATTCATTTCAAGTTGAAAGGAATATCCTGCGCTGGCAACATTCTTTAAATCGAGTTTCTCTAATAAACCACGACGCCAACACTTAAAGCCTCCAGTTACATCTTTGACCTTTATTCCTGTCATTAGACGGATAAAAAGTCCTCCTGCTCGCGAAATAAAACGTCGTTTAAAAGGCCACCCAGGCGTTGAACCACCCTTTACGTAACGCGAGCCTATCACTAAATCAGCGTCTTCTGCTATTAGTCTATTAATATCTGCTGGTTTATGACTAAAGTCGCAATCCATCTGAATTACACGCTCTGCCCCCATCTCAAGAGCCTTAAGAAACCCGCTAATATAAGCTCGACCAAGCCCTTCTTTCTTTTGCCTATGTAAGCAAACTATTCGCTCATCTTTAGAGGCCATTTCGTCTATTACTTCACCTGTGCCATCGGGAGAGTTATCATCTACAAAAAGAATCCTTACATTTTTTGTAGTCTCAAGCACAGCCTCTGCCATAGGCTTTACATTTTCTCTTTCGTCATAAGTTGGGATTACGACAATTATTTGAGAATCTCCGCAACAATGACTATTCAAAATTGTTGTGGAGGCGTTGTTATTGACCTCATTATTTTGATTGATAGTCACAGTTGAGACACACTCCTTTCGTACATACATATATGTAGGTGAATTATATCATATGTAACAAAGAAAGGAAAGACAAGCGGACCTGATTCACTTATCCACTGAGAATTGCCGCGGTTTCGGATTCGCTTAGATGGAAGCGTTTGGTGCGCGTCTCGCCGTAGAAGGCCACGAAGAAAGACCCTCGCGCAGCCGATGAAAAGTATATCCACGGCAAGCGTGGCGGCGTGGTGCATATTTCACGCAAGGCGACGGTAGAGGATTTGGTGAAGGTGACGGGTGGTTCAGGAATCAAAACTCGAACTTCTAACCCTCACTTTTGCTTTCGCTATTGGGAGATTGGGAGTTTAGGAGATTCGGAGAAACATGAAGAAAATCAAACATACCTCTCAAAAACAACAATTTATCAGAACAATGAGAATTGTATGCGGAAAAATCTTAAAGTAAAAAACTTCGCGAACTTCGCGTGAGTTTAAAGAAACTGGTATTGATAATTGGCATTGGCAACACTGGATAGTGGCAACATTCATCCCTCTCGAACTCATACTCCGAGAAGTGCCATCGGCACGGCAAAAAATCCTTCACCAAATGACAGGACATCTTCTCCGGAATAAAGAACTATTCCAGTAAAACGATTCTTTGACAGATTCTTAGAAAACCATTTCAGGTGCTTAAAATCATCCGAACAAACAGTACCTGACTTTACCTCTACTCCTAATAGTTCACCATTTGCAGCTTCCACGATAAAATCAATCTCGCGTTTGTCGCTATCGCGATAATGGGAAATGGAATATCCAATATCCAGATCCGCAAGGACTGCCAATTCATGATACACCCAAGTTTCTATCAGTTTACCGCAATCGTCGGCATCATAATACACTTGATCCTCGTCCCATCCAAGCAGATTCGCAATAAGACCTGAATCTCCTGCGAAATATTTTGACCGCTTGCCTATTTTCGCATAATCACTTCCAGTCCACGCGGGAACTTCATCAATTATATAGAGCGTTTTCAGCGCTGCTATATAGTTGCCCAGCGTCTCTTTTCCCAGTTGCGATACCGCACACAAATCTTTCAGCACAAACAGCTTTGACGAATATGCCATAAGCCAATCAGCTGTCTTTTTCAAGGCATCGATTTTCCGAATTTCAGTAACATCCTGAATATCCTTTGTCAGCAAATCGCCAATGTATTCCACATACCACGATTTACGAGAGCGGATGGAAAAATTCAACGGCTCTGGATATCCTCCGCAAAATGCCTGGTGGATTATTTCGCGTTTCCCCAACTTATACGGACACGACGAAAAATCTCTCCTGAACGCCATTTTTAGAAAATCCCCCTTCCCGCCAAGAAGTTCACCCAGAGAAAGCGTCCGAAGCTGAACCCTCCCCAATCTGCCGGCAAGTGAATCCTTGACGGCCTTGACAAAGCGCAGATTAGAACTGCCGGTAATAAGATATTGTCCTGGCGTATTGTCGCGATCGATTTTTATCTTTATCGCATTGAGCAATTCCGGTGCTTTTTGAATTTCATCAATAACGAACGTGCTATCATCACTGCGCTCAACAAAACTTACCGGATCACTCTTTGCCGCAGACAAGTACTTGTCATCATCTAATGTAAAATGGCGCATCCCGCTTATAGAGACAAGTTGCGAAAGCGTCGTCTTTCCTGTCTGACGAGCACCAGTCAGATGAACACCTCTTCTCTCACTAAGAGCATCCTTCAGATTCTGCTCTTGCCATCTTTTAATCATAATCCGCATCCTTTCGCCGAAAATTATAACACAATATCAGATTAAAAGTCAATTAGCGCATAGATTAAAAGTCGATTAGAGGACAGATTAAAAGTAAAGTAGCTGGAGTTATGAGTCATTTTTAGAAGTCAGGAGTCAGGGGGTAGGGGGTAGTTCGAGTTCGAGTGCGAGTGTGGGTTAAAAGATGAAAATTGAAAACTGATACTGGCAACACTGGATACTGGCAACACTCCCCATCCGTCCACAAATCAACACTCATCTCCACCAATCTGATTTGTGAGGATTGGTCAAGATCATAGTTTGCAACCTGTGGCCACCGCAAAACCTACCACACTATCAAATAGTTTTTTAACACTACTTTGCCTGTCGCAATCTTTACAAAAGTTACCACCGCATTTCGCAAAATGCGGTGGTAACTAACAGAATGAAAATCTATCGTGTTTTCTACTGTTTCATCTTCACACGAGAAAGATGATTCTCTGTTAAAATCCTTTGGCAGCCCTTAAACGTTATTTTACTGAGCCACTTTAATGGCACACCAGAGACCGTCTCTTTTTTTACTCTGCCATAAACTCTATCGTCATCACGTTGCCATCAATTTTTTCATTTGTTATCGCAAATTTCCCTTCCGGTGGCAATGAGCCACTCGTCAAAGCGATATTCTTGTCTCGAACAAGCGTTTTAATGTTTCTGCGAATCCAAGCTGAAGCCTCAGACACCTGACCTTCGGCAAAGCGCACCGACATAGTTCCTTTTCTATTATGCGGATTATATTCCAAAGAAATAGGCTTCAAGGTCAATACCGCCGCAGTACCGCTTAACCGAAGACCATCGCGTTTAAAGCCCGAAAACGACACCTGGAGCGATGCGATATCTGCCGAAGGGAACGCATCAACATAATCCTCTTTAAGAGATTTGGCAAAATCCTGCAAGACCATCTGCCATGCTTTCTTGGAATCAGCCGAATTCTCAAGAAGTTCAAGTTCAAAAGCGTACGAGAAATTTTTATTGGAGTCGCGGTCAAGACGGACAATGTTGTGCTTGGGAGCCGTAGAAACATCTGCCGCCTTTTTCTTTAACATGGTGTCTATCTCGCCGGAATCTTCCAATTCTTTTAATTTAACAGCAAGACCATAAGCGAGAGATCTTTGCTCAAGCCCACTGGAAAAATCAACACCCTGAAAACTAACATATGCAGATCCATATGCCTCATGTCCATCACCCAAAACTCCTTTATTTTGATTATATATTTCACTTACGGATGGATAAGTCATTGTCATAGTTTGAGTGTGTTGACTAAAAACACAGTATCCTTCGACAGCAAGCGAATCGGTATACCACAACAATGGAGATGGGAATAAATGAGAAGTTGCACGTTCACCAACATTCAAAATCTCAAAGGAAGCGTGTACATTCTCAATGCCTTCAATCTCAATTACACATTCATATATCGCTTCTTGTTTTTGTGTATGGGGAATTATCTGTAAACTAAATAGCGACAATAAAAACGATCCAAAC
>JAGBZX010000034.1 GCA_017628025.1 Kiritimatiellia bacterium
AATACTGCACAAGTTGATACACTCCCTGTCCAATTCGCGTTAACCTACCTCGATGTGCTAAATCAACAAGCGTCCTAGCCGCTATTCCAATCTTCTGAGCTCTTGAAGTCGTTATTAAGCCATAATTCTCTATAGCTTCTTCGAAAATTTTATTGTATGCCGTCATGCCAATAGTATAGCAAAAATGCGATACTTTTGGCAAACCTTCAAAACTCATTATCAAATTGATACCATTTTTAGTATCAAATTGACAAATCCACCCTCATTCCTTATTCCATATCTACCATATTTTGCTTAGAAACACCAAGCTCCTTCGCTTTTGCGGAGGTAATAATGTCATAATAGTTTTCGGCTACTGGCAATATTAGTTCGTATCCTCTATGTCAAAAGTAAAGTATTTCTTTGTCTTTTTGACAAAGTTTATCTTTCATTTTATCTGCCTTTTTCTGCATTTAGACTTCCTTAGGTCTAAATGTATTTTCTTTATATTTAAGGGCTTCGCTCTCCGCGTCACTTGTCGGGTATGCGAAGAATGCGCTTCCCGAAGGCTACTCAATGATTACGCCTTGCTTTGAAACAGTCGGCGGCGGAGATTACGCTATTGATAATCTTATCCTCGAAGGTGTTAATGACTGCGATGCTACAGTTCAGATCGTAAACGCAGATGGCACATGGGGGACTCAAGGATTTTGGTTTAATGCTTGGGGCGATCTTCCCGCTGGCTGGTGCACAGACATGCTTGGTACAACGCCTGCAGAGATCAATCTTAAACCTGGACAGGCCGTTTTCTTTAAAACAACTTCAAATACAGCAAAGGCAATGACTGCTGGCCAAGTAGCTGGAACTATCACAATCGAACTTGATTCTGGCTATTCAATGATTGGTAATGGTACACCTGTAGCCATTGCAATTGATGAAATCCTTCTTGAGGGTGTTAATGACTGTGACGCTACAGTTCAGATTGTAAATGCAGATGGTTCGTGGGGCACTCAGGGCTTTTGGTTCAATGCTTGGGGAGACCTTCCTGCCGGTTGGTGCACCGACATGCTTGGTACAACGCCTGCAGAGATTATTCTTGAGCCTGGTCAGTCTGTCTTCTTTAAGACAACAGCCACAGGAGCAAAGGCTACGATTCCCTCTGCTCTCGCTCAGTAAAACAATTTAGATGGTGTGCGGCATGGGGTCGTACGCCAAACTAAAAAACAAAAAAAAGGAAAACAACAATGAAGAAAATCATGATTGCGGCTGTCGCAGTAGTGCTTGGCATTGCGGCTAATGCTGCTTCTGTAACATGGGGCGTTACGGCTGTTACCGGAACTGACGCAAGCGCAGCTCCTAGCGGTTGGGTCGCTTATGTTCTCGACGGCGCTGATTACGCAGCCTTCTCCGCACTTGATGGCGATAAGGTTGCTGCATTTGCAGCTGACAATGCTATTGCTACTGGTGCAACTGCTGCTGGACGTGGTGGTACAGGCATCAGCATTAGCGGTGGCAACTTTGCCGCAAACGAAAATGTATCATCATTTATGGTAATTTTCGACAATGCAAGTGCAGCAGCAGCTGATAACTACGCTTTTACTGGTGTTTCAAATGTCACAATCTCAAGTGGCGGAGCTGATGATTCTATCAATTTCGGCACCTTCGCTAACGCTACCGCTGCTACGGGCGGTTGGCAGTCCACGGACGTTCCTGAGCCTACGAGCGGCTTGCTCCTCCTCCTCGGCGTTGCTGGTTTAGCTCTCCGCCGTAAGCAGAAGTAATCTACATAAAATAGATATAAAAGAAAAGAAACCCCACCAAATGGAGGGTTTCTTTTCTTTTTGTTTTCGCTAAATTAAGCGCGACGGCGACGAAGCGCAAGACCGGCAACACCGAGAAGGAGCAAGAGACCGCTCGTAGGCTCGGGGACAGACTGCCATTCAGCACCATTAAAGGCATTGGCTGCATTTGCAAGAGCCATATTGCCAAACGCTACAGTGGGCGGAGCGCCATTCGAAGGAACGGTAACTGTCTTAACAGAAGAGACAATGTAATTCGATGCCTTTGTTGCATCAGAATTATCAAAAATTACCATGTAAACATCAGTGGAGGTGCTCGCAGCAAACAAATCGCTTGTAGTGCCATTTGCGCGGAAAGTTGTGCCAGAGGCTACTGTCGATCCGCTTGCGAATGAGTTTAATGTTCCTCCAACCATGCTGTCATAGTCGAATGCACCATCAGCTGCGTAAAAGAGCTGAACAGCCCATCCAGCAGCGACGCTGTTGTCAGGTGAACTCTGAACGTTTAATACGCTCCAGTTCATAGCCGCAGCATTAGCAACAATGCTAAAGCCAACCGCTATAATTCCAACGATTAATTTTTTCATTTTTTGCTTCCTTGTTTTACCACTGCACACCATGCACAGTAGAAATTGTTAGAGAACGGCGGGGAGTGTAATCGTGCAATCGCCATCTGTGCTGGTGAAGAAGAAGGCTTCGCCAGGCTGTACAGTTAGATCAGCAGGAGTTTCACCCCAGGAATCGACATACCATCCGTCAGGAGCGCCAGTCATCGCTTCCGTTAAATAATAGTATGTATTGCCCCAGCTTCCGTCAGTATTAACAGCTTGGCAATAGAAATCACCATAACCCTGAGCTCCAGAAACCTCAATATCCGAGAGAGGAATAGCTACGGGCAATGAGTTGCCGACTTGAGAGAACCCTACAGGGACAGGGATTGTCTGCTTACCTTCAGGTACTGCTCCGCTAATTGTGAGTTCAACTGCGCCATCAGTACTGGTAATAAACAAACCAGCGCCATAAGGAACAATTACGTCATCAGCCGATGTTTCGCCCCAAGAATCAACATACCATCCATTCGGCGCACCTGTCATGTCCTCTGTAAGATAGTAGTAAGTTGCACCCCAACTTCCGTCAGAATTGATCATCTGACCATAAAAGTCACCATATCCTTGCGCACCCTCAACAGAAATATTACCAAGCTTATAATCACCACCTTGGACAACTTTGAATGTAGGAGTCGCCATTGCGAACCCTTGAGCAATAGAAAGTTTCTGATACCCGACTACATTTGCGCTCTCAAGAGCAAAACCAGCAGCTGCGCAAATCGCAACTGAAGCAGCAACCATAAGTTTCTTCATTTTAGTTTTCCTTTGTTTAACAAACCTGATCTAAGGTTTAAAATTTGCTTCGGGCACCTCCCGAAGTCCAACTAAAAACACCTAGTCCGATTTTGTGAACATTATAAACTTTCTAAGGCCACTTTGTCAAATCTCCTGTCCACACTAAAATCCCCCTCATCCCCAAAATCTTCAAAAACCCCTTAAAAATAAGGCTCAAAACGCTCTTCGACCCAATTTCAGCCCAACTAAAAAAAATTTTCAGCCTTATCACTCTCACCACCGCTCGCCTCATTTTTACCCCTCGCGCGGTCAAAACTCGACATCGCATAAGTTCTTTATATAATATAGAATGAGCTGATGCGATTCCGACAATAGAGCTTATTTGTAGCGCACTAAAGCCCTTTTTCGCCAAAGAAAAATCAACAACACAGCGCTTTATTTATCGCCTCTCAATAAAACTTCCGCGCACCAATCGTGTCAAATAGCGAACGAGTGCGTAGCAAAATAGAAGACTGCCTCCGACAGGTCGAGGCAATGCAAAAGCGAAACGAAAGAATCCCCAAATACTCAATGTACGGACATTGGTTATCTTTTGAGCCGCCATTTTACGCTCTCGATAAGTTTTACCTAAAATAAGATCCCGTCGCTTTATAGCCTCGGAAGTTTCGTATGATAATCGCTTTTGCCATGACGCTACAGTCTCATCATCTAAGCAAGGACTGATAAACTCCAAATCTCTCCTCGACTGTTCGAGCGATGTCACTAATCCAGCGTAACATCCGCCAACTACTTTTCTAATATTCCATTGGGAGCTGCTAACTCCTGTACCTAAACGATAATGAACTAAGCACTCATCTAATTCCAACTGAGAACCTAACATTAAGGCGCGTCGTGCGAATACTTCATCATCAACTATCCGCCCATTATCTACTGTTCCAAACCTTGAATATGTTTCACGCGACAATGCCATTACTGCGCCAATAACCGCGCCTGGCTTTCGATTAAGCCGTCCGAGGGAACGTCCTGATGGTGAAATAAATTCGGCATCGTGATAGATTACCTTAGCTCGATAATTATCTTTTTCCCAAGCACGAACGATTTTCTCGGTGCGCTCGGGGAGTGAAATATCATCACCATCAGCTTTAACTAACAATTCACCTTTAGACAACTCGCACAATTTAAGCCAATTTCCCATATTACCAAGATTAGTCTCATTCCTATTTAAGACTATGGATACATCTCCTCCCCCAAGTCGATAATTTTCTACAGCTGATGTGATTATCTCCCACGATCCGTCATTTGAAGCATCATCAGAAATAACAATTTCTAAAGGTCGATAAGTCTGAGCAAAAGCGCCTTTTAACGCTTCTAAAATGAAGCGTTTTTGGTTAAAACATTTAACACAGAACGAAACGAGAGGAGCTTCCGTTATTTTAGCAGAATCATCAGACATTTTTTTACAAGTAACATTATTATATCACATCAATCATCATTTCTCACTCCGTGCGCCGCATTTTCACCCCTCGCGCGGTTTTGGCGGCTCGGACTCTTGCGACTTTCGCTGCGCGAAAGCTCCTCGCTACGCTCGTCGGTCAACCTGACCGCTACGCGGCAGGCGAATCTCGCCGCAGGGAAGAGGGAACGATTTACCTCACGCAAAGGTATAATGTAGAACGAGACTTCTTTTAAGTGAAAGAAGGATTCGTTCTTTGATAATTGAAGGTGTTACGACTTGCAAACATATCAACACGCCCGCTTG
>JAGBZX010000035.1 GCA_017628025.1 Kiritimatiellia bacterium
AATGCACAAAACAGCACAAAAATCACGAAAAACCACAAATTCTTACTCATACTGATAGTCTATCAAAATTGAATCAAAAGAGCAAGTGCCCAAAAAAGTTGTACAATTAAATGAGTCAAATCTGAAAGGCAAGGTGGCGAGATGGCAAGGTGAAGGTCAAAGGTGAAGGTGAACAGAGGATAGTTGGAGTTTGAGAAAGGATATTATCGTTCCTCGTTTTCGAAGTTGCGGCACGACGCGAAATTAAAGCGCAAATATGCGCACAGACACTGTGGGGGATAGACCCCGCAAGCCCCAAAAGAGAACTTCGCGGACTAAAGCGGACTTGGCGTGAGGCAAAACCCTTCTGTATAAGATTTTAAAGAACTCGGAGATTTAGTGGCTAGTCGCTAATGGGCAGGAGTTGGGAGTGAGGGAGTTTTTGATAAGGAGGTGAAGACTAAAGGTGAAGGTGAAGATACACTCTCAAATTCTAACTCGAACTAATCCTATGCGCAAGATACATCCTTACTCGTAATTTTGATATAATACTAAGTATGACAAATAAAGAAATTCGTAATCAAGCGTGGGACTTACTTTGGCACAAGAACTGGGTAAGTAAACTTATATTAATATCTTCTGCTCTTCAACTTTCCGCGAGCTTAATTATGGGCGCAGTTACTGATACGCTTAAAACAATTGGTGTTGTAAATATCAATGAAACATTAAGGCTTCTTGAAAGAGACGGTTTTCTTATTTTCTTTGATTCTCCGCTTGAATATCTTACCGTTGCTGCCATGTATTTATTTTTTAGCTTTCTTATGACAGGCATAGTCAACTTTGGCATATGTAAGACATTAAATAATGTTGCAGATAATAATCAAGAAGGCTATATTAAATCTGCTTTTGCCGCTTTTAAAATGCCGTTTGAAGTTTTTAATTTGCAATTTTTATTTACGTCAATAACCTTTTTGTTCGTTCTTGTTTGCACTGCACCGTTTTTATTCTATGCTTTTAAATCAAGTTGGCCGCATATGCCAGAATTAATTAACGTCAATAACCCACTCGTTTCGTTTGTGTTTATTTGTGTGGCTATCATCGCAGTGATATTAGCCATTACCATTCCCTTCTACCGTTTTAGATACATCTTTCGAGTTAAAGCAGACCACCCAGAATGGCCAGCGTCCAAATGCCTATCGTATTCAAACTACTTAACCTTAGGCAATAAAGCGCGCTTAATTAAACTCGACTTGTCTTACTTAAAAGCCTATCTCGTGCCACTTGCAATTCCACTAATTTCACTTAGTGTTTTTTCAATTATGATATTTTCTCTCGCGCTTACCGTTGCAACGCTTTATAACGGCATTGGCCAATCAATTCTATATCGTCAGCTTCTTGCCGAAAAAGAATCTTCTCCAAGCTTAGCTTAAGCGGCGGCTTTCTGCACGACGCTTTGTGTAATCGTGCCAGAACCAAATAGCAAGTGCTAATACGCAAGCTCTTAAAAGAATAAGCACAAAGCCAAATAATTCTGGCGACATAAACCTAGACAATCCCTTAGGAAAGCCTGGACCACTCGTGGCGCCAGTAAGTATTAATGTTGCAACTACCCATGTTAATCTTCCAAATAAATTGGCTCCAACATAAGCAAATAACGAATGCCTGCCAAAAAGCGTTAAGAGATATGTGCCGCGCCTTATTTGTAAAATATCAAACAACCAATAACAAATGGCATAAAGTAAAAACGACACACCCATAGCAAAAGAAGTAAAGCTAGCTGTAAAAATATGCTTTACTACGGGATCGAATGTTGAAAAAACTGCTCCTAACAACAAAAGTGCCGCACCTACTCCAGCCAAGAGGCAAGCCTTTTTTGCCTTTGAATAGTTTGTCTTAAGTATACTCGTAGCATGAGAACCACATAGCCCCATCACTGCAAACATCGGCAACGTAGTCCACCAAGTGTAATGCCAATCGGAAATCTGCTTTACGGGATGCCATGAAGCATCAGGATAGAAAAGAGACAAAAACTTGACTTCGTAAATTACCGCCGCATTGCCAGTAGGCGTCATATCACCACAGCAATGCAAGAATAGCGTATAAACAAAAGCAAGCAAAAATGGTATAGCAATACGAAGATAAAGCCGCTTTATGAGAAATACTGCCGCAGCTGCTAGATAACCAACAGCGATCGTCTGAAGAGTGTTATTAAAAAATGATATCCTGTGTAAATCGAAAGACAACAACTCCCCTTGGACCGCCATACCTGTCACCCAAAGCATAGCTGACCTAGAAAGGACATGCCTAATATACTTTGACCTAGCCTTGCCATCTTCATCAAGATACCTAGGTAACGCCAAAGGAAGCGCCGCGCCGCACATAAAAATAAATAGCGGCATTATCATGTCATATGCTGTAAAGCCTTCCCAAGCAGGATGAATAAGCTGATCTAGAAGCCATTTAGGTAACTTTATCCACCTATCTAGTTTAAAGAGAACTCCGGTAAGTACAGTAAGAAAAAATATATCAAGCCCACGAAGAATATCTAACGAGGCAAGCCGCTCTTTCTTTTGTAATTTATCCGACATACTCTTTAAACTAACGAATTAAAATAGTCAAAACTCTCTTTAATCCACTGGGGATTTTTCGGGAATGCATTAGCTAGTTCTAGCCCTAGGTGGCCAGTATAGGATATCTCACGAAGCGCGTCAAAAACTTCATCATAATCAAAAACGCGACCTTTTGGATTGATACCACTTGAGCCGTTTGTTTTATCGCTTAAGCATCTAACATGCCCATCAAAAATACGCTTAGCATACTTAATTGCAATCTCCCTGCAATTAAGATTATCTGCATATGTATATGCCCAATCAACACAAAGGCCAATCTTTGGGCTAAGATCAGAAATCATTTCATATACTTCTGGAACTGCGGGGTAAAGTTTTGGGTTGCCTGTCTTGGGGTTGCGACCGTGATTATGAATAGCATAACGAATTTTATACTCGTCAGCAAGATTCGAACAAAGCTCACACATTTTTCGATCACTCTGACATTGAGTCCACTTGTTTGGCCCCGTAAGCTTACCAGGAACTCCTACCATTAAATCAACGCCTAGCAATGCAGCATAATCAAAATAACGCTTTACTTCATCAGGCGTATACATATAAATTGGACCAACTGCATAAGGCGTTACACCAAAATCAGAACACGCCTTTTTAAAGTTCTCCACATCTGCCGCCTTAGAATTAAATGGAAGATGAAAATCTTTTACGCAAAGGTATTTATACCCAATCTCTGAACAGAACTTGAGAGCCTCTTTAAGTTTAAAGCTCTTAAGCGTATAGCCAGCCATTGCAAGCTTAAATTTTGTCTCTTTAACCTTCTTAGCATTAGGAACGCTCGCTGCCATAAGCGCTCCCGCCGCACCAAAAGAGGCTCCCGAAATAAATTCTCTTCTATTTAACATAAAACGAATCCTTATCTATTAAGTTTCTGGAGGAAGTTTTGCGCCTGCGCACTAGCAGGTCCCGATGGATATTCTTCAAGAATCCTACTAAACTTCGCCTTGGCCCCTTCAATGTCACCAGTACGATACTTAACAATACCCCACCTCAAGAGCATTTCATCAAGCCATGGCGCATCGGGGTAATCTTGAAAAACTCGCTCAAGCGTCTCGTTAGCACGAGCATAGTCTTTTTTCCCAATTTGGAATGTGACAATACGCTTAAATGACTCGCCAGCATATGAGCTTTGAGGATAATTTTCGGCGCAGGCGCGATAAGCCGAAATCGCAGCTGTGTAATCAGGTCCTTCGTTCTTTTTAATGTTTTGCTTCATAGCCGCTTCTGCTTTGGCTATCTTCTCTAAGACTACCGCTAACTGGAACTGCGCCTCGGCTTTGTTGCGCGAATTGGGCATACCTAAAACGCTTCTATAAATACCTGCCGCTTCTTTTACCTCTGTTAAATCGCGAGACTCTGCTCTAGCTTTTGCTATCTTCAACAAGGCGATGTCTGCTAAAACTGTATCAGGATATGCCTTCAATAAATCGCGGCAAACGCTAATTGCCTTTCTAAGTTCTCCTTTTACCATTAAAAGATCCCACTTGGCAGCATAGGCATGTTCAACAATGTCTCTAGGTAGCGCAAAGCGTTTTGATAAACCAAACACTTCTGCTATACGCTGAAGGCCTTCATTTGCCTTAGAGCTAGCTTGATTGTCTAGACCAACATCCTTAAAGATTTGACCCCACTGATTTAAGAGCTTTGCTTCAAGGAGCAACTTACGGCTTTGCATTACAGGATCAGAAGCGCTTGAAACAATTGACTGCGGATCAGATGAGCCGCCTGTTAAAACTGTCACTTCAGCAGAAACTTCACGAGGATACTCGCCTTCAATGTGGCGATTGTCAGTATAAGAGAAAACCAACTTGCCTTCCGCTGCAGACTCAATTTGCCCTTCTTCGGCAATTGCCGTTAAAACAGGAGTTATGCGACCATCAAAAACTCCGCTCCTTGCAGCGTTTTCAACTAACGTTACCTTCCCCTCTGCAATTTCTTCCCATGGATCTTCATCTGCTTGTGCCGTTACTGCCGCTTCGCCCGTGGGTTTTGGGCGCTGACGATAACTTTTAATCGAAACGACAACTTTATCCTTCTCTGGCGAAACATCAAGGTCTAAATCCTTTAAGCGTAAGAACGAAAGGTTACCAGCAAAAACACCCTTAACATTCTGCCTGTACGCGCCGTCCATCACCGCCAACACTGCTGAGGAGACAAGCTTCATCGTCGCTACATGTTTCAAATCGCGACCGCCAGCAGCATTTGCCTCATCTATATAGACTACATCTACCGATTCGCCGCCTTGCACGGTAAGATTACCGTCATTTATCTGTGAGGCGACTGCTACGGTTGGCACAGAAGCAATAGCACTATCGTTGTTCTGACCATACGTGCGAAGCGTCAAGACTTCAGAGTCACCACTTTTCGAAGAAACTTTAATTTGAACTTTCTTACCAAGCTTTGTCGCAACTGCTAAGTCTCTATCATTTACGACGGCGTAAAGACGTTGCCCTGCTTCAGCAAAAACATCCGCATTGCCAGAAGTTGCACTTGCAGCGCGAGGAACGGCCGTACCTACGCGAGCAAACGCCTCTTGCGCACGAAACCATCTCTTACCCTTAAAGTGAATTTGCCCAATTTCATACCAAGCATCATTTGCAAATAGTGAATCTGGATAATCTGTAGTGATGCGCCTTAAAATCATAGACGCCTCGCTGTCGCGAGCTGCAGAAAGGTGAACCTTCGCTTGGAGCAATAAGGCTTCTGCTTTAATCTGTGCGTCCGTTGTGCCTTCTGCATTTTTAAGTTGAGAAATAGCTTCGTCATTGCGACTCTTCTTCATGTGCAAGCGGCCAAGCTCCAAGTAAGCTAGAAATTTCACCGCGGATTCTGGGAACATCTTAGGAATCGCTTCAAGCACTCCAATCGCACGCTCCTCTTCACCGCCCTCTATAATGCCCAACGCCTGCTGAACCATTCGCTTTGCACGAGCGTCGGCCTGGCGAGCGGCTCTATCCGCAGAAGATGGCGCTTCTTTTTTATTTTGCTGCGGCTTGTTTTCTGCCGCGTATATAGGCAAAGTTGTAGTAGCTACCGCCAACATCGCAAGAGCCATTGCTATATAATTAACTTTCATCGTCTTACCTTTCATAAAAATTAGTGAACTTCATTTAGAACAGCACCGCCAGTTGCAATACCATAGCGTTCAAGTCTTTGGTGCGCTTGTGAGGCGGCAGATGATTTTTTCCAATCTCCGTGTTGAAGGATTTTACGATAACACGCAATAGCGCTTTTTTTATCACTATCTGCCGCGTACCAATCTCCTTTTCTTAGCATCGCATGAGCAGCATCTGAGGGAAAAACGCCGCATATTTCATCGAGAACACCCTGGGCAATTTTCTTGCGCCCTGCTAAACGCTGCGCCTCTGCAATCTGCCAAAGAGTCGACGGGGGATTGGGGTATTCGTTCCAAATCTTAATCGCCGTATCGTAATCGCGCGTAAGTTCTTTGCAGCATCTTGCGCGGTCTAGTTTAGCCTTGCGAACGACTTCTGGGTCTGCTGACTTTTCAAGAAAATCGAGATTCTCTAGTATAAACTTACCGTCACGAGATTTCCAACCAAGCTCAGCGCCTTTCCACGCGCGTCTCTCTGGTTCTGTTATGCAATCCAAAAGTAATCTAGCCTCGGAATTTCTACCATTATTTGAAAGCTTCGTAATAAAAGAAGAAGCGCGTGAGGAACGAAGCTTCTTATCTTGCGTTGCTTGAAGTGCCGTGACAATGCGCTCAATTGCTTTTGCTACATTTTTGGGCATGAGTTCAGCAACTGTTTCATAATCATCAATTAATAATTCCCAATCACCACCATCACACTTTTTATATACTGGAGAGGCTATCTTGGAAAAGGCAACTGCCATTTTTTTAAGATACTCGTTGCGAGCAACTTTAATATCAGCCTTTTTGCTTTCCTTTTTAAAATACGCTTCAACGACAGAATTTGGTCTGGTAAGAGCATTCCACATATTTCTACGCCACTCACGGAGAAGAACACGGCGGCGTTCAAAATCTACTTCTGTATTATTCGCTATCGCTGAAATTTCGGCAGCAGGATTAGACAAACATCTTAAAAGTGTAAGTTGCCAAGTTGCACTACGCCATATACTTAGATTACCGCGCGAGGGTAATTCCTTGACGCTTGTCCAATAAGAAATGGCTTCTTGTACCTTCCCCTTTGAAAGAGAATCCCACGCTAGGGTATTATACGCGGCATACGCAACATGATGAGTATTAAAATCAGGATTTGAAACAAATTGAACCAAATCTTCTATGCCCTTTGTGGTGTTGCCATTTTCAATGTGAGATCTAGCTCTAAAATAAAGCGCCAAACCAGAAGCAAAACTATCTGGATAAAGCTCGATAGCCTCGCCGAACATTTCAACAGCCTTAAAGCGTTCCTTGGCTTTATCTAGAGAGAACGCATAAAAGAATGCCGCCCATGCTGCCACATCTTCACTAGCCGTTGTTATAAACTCAGTTTGGAAACGCTTCCATTCGGCAGCAGCTGCCTTAAACGAGTTCTTGTTGAATAGAGACGTCGCTCTTTCAGCACACGTTCTTTCAGAGGAACTCATTTGCGCAAAAACTGATGCTGGAATATTTACATACCAATCACCTACGCGCTCTGCCGCCGATGACGCAAAGGATATTAACGCTAATGCTAATGAAAAAACTATCGAAAACTTAGACATCTAAAACTCCAACTTATTCATTGACAACATCAAACGCCTGAGAGTTCTGCAAGAGCATACCACGCGCAAAACGGGCAGACTTTGATTCGGGATATTCAAATGTCGTACGCTTAAGATAAATGTAAGCATTTGCATAATCCTCAATGCGGAAGCTTATATCACCTGCCCAATAAAGACCCTGTGCAAGGAGATCTTTATTCTGAATATCTTTGTAGCTTTCAACTAGTGCCGCAAACTGGTCAACAGCGTCCTTGTATGTGTCGCGCGCAAGAGGTGGCATCATATAGCGAAGCTTTTTAGCCTTAGCCTCTTCTCTTGCTTTCTGGCAAATAATTTCTGCTTGCTTTACAAGGCATTGCCCAGCCATAAATAGCGCACTTGGTGCTTGTGGATGCGACGGGAAGCGCGTACGGAACGATGAATATATCTTGCCAGCAATATCAAAGCGATTCTCACGCCTGTAGTAGTGGCTAGCCAAACGAACTGCCGCGTCACCAACATGAGGGCTTTCAGGGAAGAGATATGTCATTTTAACATATTCCTCACTTGCCTTTGAATAATCGCCCAAACGCTCAAGGCAAAGCGCCTTATGATATTGACTGCGTGCAGCATACTCACCTTCTGGCCATGCAGAAAGGATAGCAGAGAATCTTGCCACCGCCTCACGGAACAATGGATCTGCCTTATCTGGCTCATTTTTCAAATCTTCTCCGTCTTTTTCGCGTTGCTGGCGTTGCTGGCGCTCTTCTTCGCCTAGCTGTTCATAAAGATTGGCTAGCAAGAACTCACCTTCTGCAGCATGCGCGCTATTTGGATAGTCACGCAACGCTGCCTCAAGAATAGCCTTACCTTCTGCTATTGACTGGGCTGACTTCTCTGCTTTTTTTAACTTTCTAAAATCTTTCGCCATTTCAAAAAGACATTCCGCCATTCTGAACTGAACGAGAACTGCCTGATTTGCATCTCTAAAGCGCTTTGAATAGCTGCGTACATCGCCGTCAGAACCCGGCAATATAGCTCCTTCAAGACGAATGACAGAAGATGTTGATCCGAAAGAAGCAGTTTCATCAGCATAGCTCATAAAGAACTTCTCGCCATACTTAGTGGGGAACCTTGAAGCTGAATAAACAGTGTTAGTCTCAGACAATACTTTTATGTCTGTTTGGATATTGCCTGTAAAGACACCGCTTCTGCCAAGCGTTTCCTTAAGTTCAACTTCACACTTATCTCCCGCAGCAGAGCTCACAGATATACTGACGCTATCTTGTTCGTCACTAACGTCTCTATCTGGGTCAATAACCATCACATGGAAACTTTCGCCAAGATGAATGTCGCTTAATGACGCATTGTAGGTCGTATCACAAAGCCCCATCCACGCTGTAGTTGAAACTATAGCCGTTGATTGGGCTAATACATTGCCGCCGTCTCCACATAGCCTTACGATAAGCTCGTCGCCTGCTTTTATGTCAACAGGCTTAATTTCTTCATCAGAATACTCTTCTGTAGCAGATGCTGCCTTCTCTTCAAACGCTGTAGAATATAACTCAATACTACCATCGAATGTGGAAGGTTGTGCAGCCTTGAGACGGCGATCGTTACTAGTAGAAAGCTTAAACGTAAATTGACGCCATTCTGGCATACGATTTTCGGCCTCTGCTGCTTGAATCTCGCTCTTAGAAATAGCTTCAACGATAACCGTGCTGCCCTTGTGCTTTGCAAAGCGGGGGGCATAAACCTGAACTGGCAATTTTGACTGCGGAGTAATAAGCGCTACTTCTGTATTTTCAGTGACGCTCTTTTTACCTTCAACATCTCTCCACGTTGCCTTCGCTAGAGGATAGCCGCGTCTTTGAACGGATTTTAGTCTTACTTGACCCTCTGGTGATTTGTCTATAACACGCCTTACATACGTATGCGAGAGCTTCATATCAATAGGACTATCTTCAAGAACAGGCGAAAGCCGCGCCTTTCTTACGAATGGAACGCCAGGATGCGTATTATCTTCGTCCTTATATGCTGCTTCAATAGTTTCACCAGGTCTTAAAATAAGGATATCTTCTGGGCGCTTCTCGCCTTCTGCAAATGGTTTGCTACGAGTGCGTAAGCGCGCGTAGAACTTGCCTTGATGGTAGTCGGTAATAACCTCACGACCATCGGCCGTAATCGATATCTTTTCTTTGGCAGTAACAACTAGACGCTCACCACCTGTAGTTGTCACAAGAACTTTCATCTTATCGACGCCCTTTGTCACATTAAGGTCAGGCTCTTCTACACAAATCGTAACAACATCGCCAGGTGAAACTCTGTAGGCTGGCTCGTGAGTGGTAATAATAAAACCCCTAGAGTCTTGACGAGTAGATTCATGAAGGAACTTAATTGCACCATCAGAGAACATCGTATAGATTTTGCGTTCTAGAGCACGAGCTTTGCCAGAGGAAGTTATATCATCTTGATAAGTAACTGTGATAGTATCGCCAGGGGCTACTTCAAGAGTATCGTTGCCAAGAGATTCGGTAAAGTCGCGCTCGCTAGGAATTATGCGATTACCTTCTGCTGTGTCAATATTTAACTTTGTCGCTTCCAATGACATACCAGTAAAATCGACAAACTCCCACTTAACTGACCTAAGGCGCATTGGCTCTTCAAACGTAGCAGAGTAACCTCTTGGAGTTCTTAAAACCTTGCACTTGTCTTCAAGATGACGAGCTATCTCAGGGTGGAGATTTGCGTCAAACATTTCATTCGGGAAGAGCTCTAACTCGCCGTCTTCTTTTACTACGCAGACATCAAATTCATCGCTCTTTCTCATAGTATTGCCGTAAAGTTCAATAGTGTGAACGCCTGCTGGAATTTCAAGGTTAAACGGCTTGAATTTTGCAGACCTATCACTTGGCGAATTCCAAACAAGTTTGCCGTCAATGTAGAACGAACAAGAAAGATATACGAAATTATCTCTTGATTTATTAACTGGTCTTAGTCTAAGGCGCATCGTCTTACCAGTTTCAGAATACACATTGCCTCTTACGCGATAACGACGCCAGAGATTTTCTGGATTATTAAGACGACGAACACCTAAATTAGCAAGCTTATTAGGCTTAACAAGGCGAGTAGAAAGCTCACGAATAAATTCTGTGCGGTTTCTCGTGCGCGACTCTACTTGAACTAAATTAATGCCTAAACGAGAATCTTTAACCTGCTGTGGATAAGTTCCAAGAAGCACCTCTTCGCCGCCCATCACAGAACCCCAGAACTTAATTTCTGCCACTGTCTCTGGCGCAGGCATTTCAACTGCGGCGCTCTTAATCATATGAGAGCTCATAGTATCAACGCCAATGAATTTTGGCTTTTGCCCGTCAGCCATACTGCGCCATTTGCCGTTACGAACTGTGCTTATTAAATCTTCTGGCCCCATACCAGCAAGCGAGTCACTTGCAAATGCACGAGGCGGCGGGATTCTCGTAACGATATTAGTCCGATACACACCTGTACAACGGCCAATTTCTGGCAATTTCGCCGCGGCAATTTCATCGCCACTTGTTGTGCGAATAACTACATTAAGCGAATTTGGTGCATCAAAACGCGATCTATCACGATCCACAACTTCAACTGGAAGCGCGACACCTGGCTTAATATGAGATGGACGATCAGAATCTTCGTCGGAGAAAAATCCTATCGTTAACGACGCGTCATCTACGACAGAAAGTTTTTTGACCTGCGTCTTTTTAATGCCACGATTTTTCATGAATTCTGGATCAATCTCATAAGAGACGATATCGTCACCAGCCATCTGAAGCCTATGATCACCCACCTTTGCTATACCAACCTCCGTGTCAACAGAGCCGCGGAAAAGCGAAGGATCACGCGTGCCAGGATAAAGAAGAACACGCTCTACGTCAGCACCTTTTGATGTTTTAACTATAACGGGAATCGACGCTCCAGCACCTGCAACAGAAAGGTTCCTGTCCTTGACCGATACGGAAAGGGGCTGGCCAGGGCGAATTACACTGCGATCACTTAAGTCACCTAAAAGAACTTGCGTGTCATCAACCTCGTAGTTCGTGGCAAGCTTCCATTCGCCTTGAAGTAATCGGCCTTCGGAATGCGTAAAATCAATCTCGAAGACTTTATCAAGTTCCTTACGGACAGCATCATAATCCTTACGCTGGAAAGCAATCTTCGCTAAAATATAATGCCCCTGAGCACGAATCTCATCGTCCGGAGTAGAAATCCACTGTTCAGCAGTTTGCGATGCTGCATCTAGCGAACCCATTGAAATCATAAGCTCAACATCGCGGAACATCGCCTGTCTACCAGAGGCTGTCTTACGATACACCGCGTGATTTCGGAGCTGCATATAACCAGTATGCGCAACTTCGTATTCCATACGGTCTTCTGCTATTCTAGCTCTTAAAAGGAAGAGCCCCGCGGCAACATCAGCAGTAAGGCTAGCTTCTTTAGCGAGAAGCTTCTCAACATGGTTCCACGCCTTATCGCGCAAGACATCGTCTTCTCCACGAACCTTACGATATTGATCTAATGCCCAAAGAACGAATGATGGCGGATATCTTAGTGGGTCTTGATCAAATACCTTTAAGTTACTAGACAAGAGCGACCAAGCTCTTTCTGGATTATTGCGCTGAAGAGCTTCTGCAGCAAGATACAACGGATAAGAAGGATCCTTTTCGTTAACAGGATATAGCCCTGGCATCTTTTGCATAGCCTCTGTAATAAGACGCTGCATCTGAGGCACTTTATCCTTTTCGGGATTCGTTGAAAGTATCATGTATGCCAACTCTGGGCAATTATTAGTAATAAGAGCATGAGCAAAATCTAAAACAGATTTTGAGTGATTGCGCCTACCTGTCGTCTCTGTTGAAGCAATCAAAAATGGCAGCGCAGGATCTGAGAGAATTTTAGCAGATGGCGAATATACAAGCACCTCTACTGGAGTGTCAATACCAGTACCCCATGAAGTCCTAGATGCGCCGCGAGAATAAAACTTTTCAGAAAAGCCTCTGACAAGTTTGGTAGCATCATCAAAGAACTCCTGCTCTTCAGCTGACATTGGACGATTTGCATTTTTAGCGCCAGCCTCACAACGCCAAACGCTATCCCAAGAAACACCAACACGGTCAGGCACGCGCACTAATTCGGGGACGGGATTTGCACCATACTTAGCAAAGAACTCCAAGCAATACTTAGTTGCATTGCGCTCACGCTCTGGCACCGTAAGCTTCTTTTTGCTCCAATCATAAGAGCCACCATTACGGAAGAGCCATTCGCGATGAGGATTCTCCGACGCGGTGCAAGCAACAGGAAGCGCATAACGATACGATGCACATGCCGTTGCTGCCCCCATTGCCGCGGCAGAAGCCTTTATGCGATTAATGCCTTCAGCAAATCTTCCTGCCTTTGCATAAGAATCAAGTAAATGACCAACACATACAACATTTGGAACTATCGTCTGATCAAGAAAGATTTTTGCAAACCCCTCGAATGGAAATGCTGCGTGCATCTTCGGACTAGAAGAAAGTATCGCGCGGGCCGCCTTGATAGCTTGAAAAAGCTTATCCTGATCAATAAAATACCAGTACTTGCTTTTGTTAAGTATTTCTCCTAATGCCTCAAGAGCCGAGGCGCCAGCAATTTTCTTTGAGTAATAATTACTTATCCATTTTTCAAGCTCTCTCCAATATTGATTGATATCAGGATACTTAGGCTCCTTTGGCACGACAAATTTACCGCTCTTAACATCATTTATAAATCTGCCCCACTCTGGAGTTTTAGCAAATCTACCATTATAGTTGCCTGACAAGTGGCGAACAATATCTTTCTCGGTAGACCCATACTCTAAAAGTTTGCGCTTAAGTGCTTCAAGAGAAGTAGAGTCTGGCACATTAGGATTTGTAGCTACATTATCAAGTAAATAAGCTCCCCACCTAAGGTCGCGTTTTTCGCGATACAATTGGTAAATCTCCTGCCTGCACATATTGCGGCGGTGAAGCTCCCAAAGGAAATTATCAACTATCGGATTAACCTTCCAACCTTTTGCTGACGTAAGAGCCTTAACTACTATCTTTCCATCGTTAATTCCTTGAATATTAGCGGTAAATACGAGATCCTTAACTATTAGCATTGTCGTGTGAAACGGCGAGCCAGATGGGAAGGTGTTAATTAAAAGTTCAAGAATCTTTTTAAAGTCACGCGTCTTGCCGTCATTTGCGTATTTCCTAAGTAAGATATGACCTAAATAAACGGCGTCATTATCTTTTGGAAATGACTTAAGATATCTTTCGTAATATTCTGGAGCAGCTCCAGCATAGATAAGGCGAACAAGAGCACGCTTAACAGTAGTTGTTGAAGTTTTCTCTTGCGACAAATAATAAGACAAGAAGTTACGCGCTTGAACGCTATTGCCTGTCCAATCCGCCGCGATAGCCGCATCGAAGAAAAATGAATTATCGACCCCTGTCTTGCTCTCAATAGCCTTTGACGCTTCAGCTATCGCTGTGTAAGGTTTTCTAAAATCAACCTTTTGAGGCGCAGCTATTACTGGCACACCTGCTAAGGCAATAAAAGCGAAGAATGAAATTTTCACTGTTCTTGACATAATCACTCCTTTATTTTTTCTCTTCTGCATCGTCTGAACCAAAATGTTTTGCATAATAAGCGTTAAAAGCGTAATACATTACATTAATACCAAGACGATAAGCTTGTTCTGCCACTTGCGTTGAAGCACCAGAATGACCATCCTTCCAGGCGTCATTAATATCGCCAGGATGATAAAATACTGCTAGGCGTTCTCCAACTCGAATACCAAGCGCACGCGTGCCATCGTGGTGCCAGAAAGGAGGCGCACCGTCAGGGAAAATATACGGCTGACGATAAATTGGGTCGTCATTTGGAATATCAATCAGCCTCTGTCCAGGGAATATGCGAGAAAGGAGACTTTTAACAGCCCTGCCAAAGTGTCCACCGCCATTGTCTATAAATAGCATGCCGCCTTCATCAACTAGGTAACGCCTAAGCTGCTGGACTTCAGAATTAGAAACATTTATTGATCTAGAACCTGTTAAAAACACAAATGGCGGCGCATAATGCTTGGGGAACATTCCAAGACGTGAAATAGGCCTACTTTCTGTTTCATGCGCAATCGGAAACCCTGTTATACGATGGAAATGAACTAGCAAATTATAGTCAGAACCTTTACCCATATCTTGATTCCAGTCGCCACCAGAATATTCAAGACGAATAAAGCGAACCTTTGCATCTTTCATGCCTTTTGGCCAACCGCCTGTCTTGCCGCCGCCCTTTCCGAGTTTACCAGCTTTTTTAGGCTGGTCAGCGACATACATATCTTCTGTTTGCTCCATCATCTCATCGAGCGTTTTCATATCATCTATTTTAGCGCGCTCAAGAATATAAGGAGACCATTTATTTAAAATATATTTCTTTTTCTTTTCACGTTTAATCTTCTTAACTTTAACAACCTGTATCTCAGGCTGTCCAGAACCTTGCACTAACCCATACGGATCTTCCCACCCACAACCACGGAAAATAAACGGAGCGATAATTGCAAAAAGAAAAATACCAATCGACCAATACCACGATGTGCGATAACGAGGGTCTCTGCCGCCTGTAATCAACGAGGCTACAATTTTATCACCAAATGACGAATCGCCCCCTACACCATATGAGCGCCTAACAGAAGCTAGCGCCAACGCCAAAAGTATAATCGCCGCGAATATCAATACGGGAGCGGCGACACCTAAAGAGGCTGTCCAAATGGCATTTCTAGAAAGTTTGTCAAAGATTTTGTAATCTGTCGCGCACATCGCAGCGGGAGCAGAAAAAGCAAAGCGTAATGCTGCAGCACAAAATAGCGCCCATGCCGCCCATGCCGCTTCCATCACCAGATAGACAAACTTGATTTTTATCCAAACTGCCAATGCGGCAAAAGCGCAAATACCAGTAACTATTTTGCCATAAAAGGCTAATTTACACCCCTCTGCCCAAAGACCTGTAGTCTCAAGTATCCTTAACTGAGCTTCATTGAACGCTGCCCACGACGAAAACCCCTGAGGGAAGAAAACCGCCAATGCATATGAAATAGCCGCCATGGCGAGAAAGCCAAGCGAAAGACGGAGCCTTAGCGGAACTTTACCTGAAACACGCCAAATAAACGAGATAGTCCCACCTAACACTTTCGCAAAAAAGCGATGAAGTGTTTGCGGGACTTCAGAAAGTCTCTTTTTTAGATTAGAGGTCAATCTCATTTAAGTCAAAAGTCTTGGGAGGCTCAGAAACTTGCTTGTCAAGTGGCAACTGAGCAGGAGCTTCTTCTTGTTTCGCTGGAGAGGCTATTTTAGATTCTGGAGCTGATTTTTTTACTTCTTGAGTTGCTTTTTGCACCTCATTAGTCGCCTCTTGGGCTTTTGCTTGAGCGGCTAGCTCTTCTTGCTTTTGTTTTGCCGCCTCTTTTGCCGCGGCCTTTTCTAGCGTCTTAATTTTTGACGGTGAATGAATGCCCCACTTCGCCCAAGACGCGTATAAACCAAATGAAGTAAGACCAATAACTAGGGCGTGAACGACGATTGAAATAACCATGTCGCTAAACATCCCTTTTTTGTCGATTTTCTTCAAAAGTGTATCTGGATCGCTGACTGCCATTTTCTTACCCTCCATAATTATAACTTGTCGCCAACAAAAACAACCTTCACTCCTGCAGCACCTAACGCCTCAAGAACCGGCATATAATGCTCTCGTCGAAGTGACTTGTCTACGAGCAAATGAACTGGTTTTTCGCGATGCTCTCCGACAGCTTGCACTACTGCACTTTCTACCTCGGCACGCGAAACTTCTACACCTTGAACAAAATACTTGCCAGTAGAATCTACCGCTACGGAAACCTGTGCGTCTTCTACAGAATCAACATCTTCACTAGCTGGCTTTTCCGCTTCTACATTAGCCGTCTTCATAAAGTTTGAGGCAAGAATAAAGAAGATTATCAGTAGAAAGGCTATATCTCCCATTGACGAAGTGGGTAATATAACACTTTGGCGTTTTTTTCTTCTTACTGGCATATATGTCACTCCTCCTCTACAAGTGCGACAACGCCGCCAGTTTCTGCAACAAGTGTTACAACTTTAAAATATCTATCCCACTGAACATCATCAGCAACTTCTACGACTACCATACGCTCTTTCTCAGACTTAGATGGAAAAGCATACTTAATTAGCCGCCCTTTTAACTCTGGCAAAGTTACCTCGTCGCCTTCCTTTTGCCCAACACCAAAAAGAACCTTATCACCAAACACCTTTATAGAAGGAGTGTTGTCTTCTGATTTCTTTTGCTGCTCTGGTGGCGAAGCACTTGGGATATCAACTAACCTACCTGTCGGCTTAGAAAGTGTCGTAGTAAGAACGAAGAAAATAATAAGCAAAAACGAGATATCGGAGAAACTCCCCGTTTCTATTTCTGCTGATGGCCGTTCTTTTTTTGGTCTTGGCATTAGGATTCGCCGAGAGTTTCCATAATATCGGCTAATGCCGTATCAATAGTTGCCGAAAGATCATCTATCTTGCGAGTGAAGACATTATAAAAAACTACGCAAGGCATAGCGACTAAAAGGCCTGCTGCAGTCGTAATAAGAGCTTCACCGATACCGCCTGCAACAGCGCCCGGGTCTAACCCAGCTGCGCTAGCCATAACATCAAATGACGTAATCATACCGGTAACTGTTCCTGTCATACCAAGTAGCGGAGCGATTGAAGCGACAAGAACTAGGATGTTAAGTCTCATTTCAAGTGGACGCATAGCTTTAGGCGCATATTCTTCCATTGACTTAACTGCTGCATTGGCAGCAACATCAACCTGGCGATCTTTACCAACGAGCCGAACGAATCTATTAAGACCATTTAAGATAGTCGCGGCGACTGGGCCAGTAGCATTTGAGGCTAGTTCAATAGCTGTATTTACATCACCCTCATCTAGTTTTTGGCGAATACTTTTGCGGAGATTTTCATGATCAGAACCGGCAGCTTTAAAAGCACGCATTCTGTCGATAATAACAGCCAAACCCAAGATAGAACAAAATAGAAGCGGGACCATCATCCAACCGCCGTCCATTAAGATACCAAGCATTGCATACCTCCTCTAATTAAATGGCCTAAATGCGAAGTACCAAACTTACGCGCCTACTCCAAGCCAATAATTGAATTTTATCATATAACGTGCCGATTCGCAAGCAATGTTTACAATTGGCGTTGGCAACATTATCACACTGGCAACATTTTTTATTAAAATGAGAATTATGTGCGGAAAATTCTCAAATGTGTAGATGCACTACTTTTGCGGCATTTCCGGGTTATATTTTTTAAATTGTCAGAAAATCAAACTAACTTCTCCTGGTATATTGTAAGCGGCAAAGATGGTCCGCGTAAAAACAAAAAAAGAAAGCGATGGTGTGCTATGAACAAAACTCTAAAACAACTCTTGGTCCTTACTCTTGCATGTGTTACTCTTTGCGGAACCACACTTGCCGCTCCTCGTGGCGGCAAAGGCCGCGCGCCACAGCCCGCCAAAAGACATCAAATAGCTAGACTGCCTGCTGCACCTAAACATCATGCAACCAAAAGGCAAAACCACCAACACAAAGCCCACAACCATCACACTCATCACAACACACACCATCATCATAATGTCCACCACCATCATCACGGTGAACATCATACTGGCTGGATAACGCTTGGCGCGGCAGTTGTCGGTGGTGTCGTCGGCGGACTTCTTGGCGCTTGTCAGTAAGTCTTTACCGCATTGCAAAATATCAATAAATATTCGGCGCAAGGAATTTCCTTCGCGCCGAATATTGTAGTATAATCAGTCTCAAAACGTAAACAAATCTTGGTTTATCTTTGCTCTTGAATTAGAAGTAGTACAAAATAAAGCACAAACATTATAATCCAACAAGCCCCTTTAACTCGCCCGATAACACCCTCTTTGCGACAACAGAAACTACACCCAAATAATGCTATCATCGCCGAAAGCAAAACCATAACCCATAAATCGCGAGTTAGAACATATCCACCCTCACAGGAAAAGGGCCTTACTAATCCGCTGACACCAACAACGGCTAAGGTATTGAAGAAATTGGAGCCAACGATATTGCCCATCACAAAATCATTCTGCCCCTTACGCGCCGAAGCTATCGCAGAAGCAAGTTCTGGCAATGATGTACCTGCTGCAACTATTGTAAGCCCCACCATTAGCTCTGAAACCCCAAACGCTCTAGCCACATCAACCGCTCCCCAAACAAGAAAATGCGATGAACCAACTAGCAAAATCAAACCTAGAACCGTTAGAAAAATCGGATGATCTATTGATGGAGCTTCAATAATATCCTCTTGTGTTGACGCACCATTCTTGCGCTCCAACCAACATGAAACTGGCAACAAAACCGCAAAAGCGACTAACGAAAGCAAAGCATCTATCCGTGAAAACCCACCACCATGCCATACCAAAAACCCTGAAAAAAGCGAAACTATAACTAACAACACCGCTGATGAAAAAGATGTAAATGTATTAGTTACTATTGGGCGAATCAAGGCAACGGCACCTAGTATAATCGCTATGTTGTAAATATTTGATCCATAGGCGTTACCAAGCGAAATATCTGAATGTCCAGAAGCTGCAGACAACGCCGAAACAGCCATCTCAGGGGCAGAGGTTCCAAACCCGATAACAACCATCCCGATTATAAAAGGCGCAACACCAAACTTGTGCGATAGCGCCGCAGCGCCATCAACAAATCGATTTGCACTCCAAGTAAGGAGCCACAAACCAAGGGCAATCATTGCCAATGAGCTAACAAACGAAACATCTGAGTACATAATTTCACCTCTCTTTCTTTAGTTTTGTCTCACCTAGAAAAACCCTTTTCTAGCTAGACGGCGAAATAATACTCTTTTTTTATTCCTACTTCAATTAGGAATTATTTATTTTTGTTGGAATTACAACAATTTCAAATAATTCTTTTATTGTCGCCTCACTATGACACATCATTTAGGTTAACGTCGCATTTTGCAAAGTGGATTGGTTAACTAAACTGGCTTAAAGCGTGGCTGAGTTACTCCATCGCGCGTGATACTCTCGAAAAACATTCTAGCAGGACGCACCCACATCCCAGCCTCTCCATAGAGCGTCTGATATACAACCATCAGTTCGTCGCTCTCTGAAAAGCGGGCGAATCCTAAAAGCCGATAACGCCCACCCTTAAAATGAACAAACTCACGCCCGATCAACGAAGCGTCATATTGACCAGCATAAACCGCCGCGCCAACTTCATTACATAGCACATCTATAATTTCATCTTTTGATTTCATAAATTTTATTGTCTTAATTTTCTAAATTATCTATATGTCATATGCATTTTATAATCACTCTCACCACAACGTAAATAACTCACGCCTTTATAAGCAATCTTTTTATCTAACGGCTCGATATGTATTCTTATTACCTTTCTCTTTCTAAGTTTCTCTACATTTAAGACAGCATCTACCACAGAAGAGAATACATCTAAGCAAGAGCACCTCTTCTGAATATAGTTTATCATATCCGCTATCGTTTTGCGCGGTACGCCAACAACTTTTCCATGATCATTTACTCCCAGCAGTATATC
>JAGBZX010000036.1 GCA_017628025.1 Kiritimatiellia bacterium
TCTCGCACTTGCGGTCCTTAAGTGCAGGACTCGCGCGGACGCTTGCGCGCCCTCACTTTTGTTCGGGTTCTCGCTTTCGCTCGAATCTTCCCTCCGAAAGGCTGTGCCTTTCTGCGGCGCATCGTGCGAGAGTAGGACGTCACCGGCTTTTTTATTTATAAAAAAAGTGTTTTTTATTGACTTAAGATTTAACTTTTTGATATACTATCAACAATTTTTGGAGTCGGGGGCTAACCGGTTCCTCATACGAAATAACGGTATTTTGTATGTAATGCGGACAAAACCCTGTGAAACGGGCACAAATCCGAAAGAATGAAAGGTTAAACATGTATAAGAGCTATCGCGCTCCGAACCCAGGTGAAAACCGTCAGTGGTTCGTTGTTGATGCCAAAGGTCAGCCACTTGGGCGTTTGGCAGTTGTAGTTGCTAATAAGCTTCGCGCTAAGGATCTTCCTACTTTTGATCCTTCCGTTGACGCAGGTGCTTTCGTCATCGTCGTCAATGCTGCTGAAGTTAAGCTTACGGGCAAGAAGGAAGAGCAGAAAGAGTATCAGCGTTACAGCGGTTATCGCGGCGGTCTTAAGCGTTTCACAGCTGAAGAGATGCGTGCTAGCCATCCTGATCGTATGATTTCAGAAGCAGTTTGGGGTATGCTTCCTAAAAATAATATCGCACGCAAGATGATGACTCGTCTCAAAGTCTTCGCTGGTCCAGAACATACTCACGCGGCTCAGAAGCCCGTCGAAATAAAGCTCTAATTTCCAGGAGGATTTCCACATGGCAACGAAAAAAGCAGTTCAGGTGATTTCCGCCGGTACAGGGCGCCGCAAGACGGCCGCCGCTCGCGTTAATCTCGTCGAAGGCAAGGGTAATTGGTCTGTAAATGGTGTCGCGCTTGAAGATTACATCCAGAGCGAAGCTCTTCGTGATTATCTTAAGCAGCCAGTCGCTATTTCTGGTTATGATATCAGCAAGGTAGACGTCGTAGTGTTCGCTAAGGGTGGCGGCATTTCTGGTCAGGCTGGCGCTATTCGCCACGGTTTGGCCCGTGCGATCGTTCTTGCTGACGAGACGACTAGAGCCGTTCTTAAGAAGGCCGGCTGCATGACGCGTGACAGCAGAATGAAGGAGCGTAAAAAGCCTGGTCAGCCTGGTGCTCGCAAGCGCTTCCAGTTCTCCAAGCGCTAATATATTATGGTTTTCAATTTTCTCAAGAAAATCGCCGCCGCCATTTTTGGCGGCGGTAAGCCTAAAAAATCCCAAAAGGGTGACGCTAAGAAGCACGGCCGTGATGGCAAGGGCCGTAAGAAGCATCAACTAAATCAAAAGGGTGCTCAACAGAATAATCGTCACCATAATCACTCTAAAAATCAGCAGGGTGATCAGTTTAAGTCGCAACAACGCCATCAGAAAAAATCGCATCATCAAAACGACAATAGGCAAAATCAAAATGCCCGTCGTCCGCGTAAGTTTGAAAATACAGCCGATGGTGTGCGTAGACCTGGCGGAGAAATCTCAGATAAAGAACTTCAACTCCGTAAAAAGGCTCATGAATCTTGGTCTTTAGAACAATTTGTTGTAGAGCCGATGGAGGGCATGCGTCGTTTTCATGATTTTGACTTGCCTTCTGAGGTCATGCATGGCATAGCGGATCTAGGTTTTAAGTATTGCACAAAAATCCAAGAACTTTCATTAGAAAAGGCTCTTCAAGGTGGTAATATCGCTGGCAAGGCCCAAACTGGTTCTGGTAAAACAGCGGCGTTTCTAGTAGCTATTCTTACTCGCTACCTCCGTACTCCTGAAAAGCGTCCGAGTAATGGTGGTGCTCCTAGGGCTTTAGTTATAGCGCCGACTCGTGAGTTAGTTATACAGATTTGCAAAGATGCTGATGCAATTGGTAAATACTGCAATCTTTCGTCTTTAGCTGTTTATGGCGGGATGGATTACGAGAGGCAAAAGAAAGAAGTTCTTGGTTCTCCAGTTGACTTGCTTGTGGCAACTCCTGGGCGATTACTTGATTTCGTTAAAACTCGCGTAATTGATCTTTCTCACGTTGATACGCTTGTTATTGATGAAGCAGATCGTATGCTTGATATGGGCTTTATTCCAGATGTAAGGCGCATAATAAGCTACCTTCCACCCAAGGATAAGCGAACAACGATGCTTTATTCTGCGACATTAAACGATACGGTTATGCGCCTAGCTACTAACTGGATGCAAGAGCCTTATCGAGCAGAGGTAGAAAGCGAAATAAATGCAACTGACACGGTTCGTCAGGTTGTTTACGTGATTAGGTCTGAAGATAAATTTAAAGTTCTTTACAATCATATCGCGCTTCACCCACAGGCTCGTGTCATAGTCTTTTGCAACCGTAAGGTAACTACTGAAGATGTGTATGAGTCGTTAAAGTCTCGCGGCGTTTCAGTAGAGATGCTTTCTGGTGATGTTGGCCAAAATAAGCGTCTTAAAGTATTAGATGCTTTTAGAGATGGTTCTATAAAAGTTATGGTTGCAACTGATGTTGCTGGACGCGGGATTGATATTAAAGGTCTAGAGTACGTTATTAACTTTGACTTCCCTTACGAGGCTGAAGATTACGTGCATAGAATAGGTCGCACGGGGCGCGCAGGTTCCACTGGCATTGCCATCTCGTTTGCCGATCAAGACGAAAGCTTTGCGATTCCAGATATTGAAGCTTACATAAAAGAACCGCTTAAATGTACTGTAATTGAAGAGGGCGATCCTTTGCTTAAGTCATTGCCTCCGCGCGGCTCGAAGCTTGGCGAGGTTGACGGTGAGGCGAAAGCAGAGGTGGATGCTCGTGAAGCTGCAGGTGAAGAGGAGAAGGCAGCGGCAGCTGCTCTCATTGGCTCGCGTATCGGTGGTAAGTTGCCAAATGCTGTAACAGGATATGGGCAACCTGCGATTCTGCGCGAATCAGCGCCTGAAAGAGAGACACCAAATTTCGAAAACGCGTGCGAAGAAAAGAAGCCCGCGGTGGACGAAAAAGAAGTTTATCACAAACCAGTAGAACAGGTAAAAAAGACTGAAGAATGGAATGTGTAAAATTTCTCTTGCAAATTAGCAAGAAATAATGATATACTATACGAAAAATTAGTGCAAGATAAGGAAGAAAACTAAATGCCGACAATCAATCAGTTGATTAGAAAGGGTCGCAAGCCTCTTTCGAAGCATTCAAAATCGCCTGCGCTTAAGGCTTGTCCTCAGCGCCGCGGTGTTTGTCTCGTTGTAAAGACGATGACCCCTAAGAAGCCAAACTCGGCTCTTCGTAAGGTGGCCCGTGTTAGGCTTACTAGCGGTTATGAAGTCACCGCTTATATCCCTGGCGAAGGTCATAACCTCCAGGAACACTCCGTTGTTCTCGTTCGCGGCGGTCGTGTAAAGGACCTTCCTGGTGTTCGTTATCACATCGTTCGCGGCAAGCTCGACTCTTTGGGCGTTTCTGGCCGCAATCGTAGCCGTTCAAAGTACGGTATGAAGAAGGCTAAGAAAGAGGAGAAGTAAGCCATGAGTCGCAGAGGCAAAGCTATTGTAAAGCGTGTTACGCTCGACCCTAAGTACAATTCAGAGCTCGTCGCTCACATGATTAGAGTAATCATGAAGTCCTGCAAGAAGTCAGTCGCTGAGCGTATTGTTTATGGCGCTATCGAAAAGGTGGCTGAGAAGATTCAGGCCGATCCTTCCAAGTTTGTTAAGGACGACAAGCAGTATACTGATGCTCTTGAGGTTGTTTCTGCTGCGATTAACAACATGAAGCCACAGGTTGAGGTTAAGACGCGCCGTGTCGGTGGCACGACTTATCCTGTTCCAGTGCCGATTGCAGAAAATCGCCAGCTCTCTCTCGCTCTTAGATGGACAACCCAGTACGCTGGTGCTCGTCGTGGTATGGGCATGCCTGCAGCAGTTGCAGCTGAAATTGTTGATGCGTTTAACAATCAGGGTAGCGTTATTAAGAAGCGTGACGACGTCCACAAGATGGCGGCCGCAAACAAGGCTTTCGCGCATTACGCGTGGTAAAGAAACTCCATCTGGCTCGGGCTATTTCCAAGGGCTGCCCGACCGGTAAGGAAATGAAAGGAAATTAAAATGCCTAAGATGAAGACAAAAAAGTGCGCAGTTAAGCGCATGAAGCTTTCGAAGACCGGTAAGGTTCTTCGTTCGCAGGGTGGCCACGCCCACCTCAATAACGGCAAGAAGCGTTCACGCAAGAACAACCTCTGCGGTCGTACGGTTCTTGGGTCTCTCAAAGTAACAAAGACCTATGCGCGTGCGCTCCAGGGTCGCTAAGTAAGGGGGATAAACAATGCGTAGTACAAATGCTCCTGCTTCCCGCGCTCGTCGCAAATCTCGTTTGAAACTTGCCAAGGGTTTTTACGGTGCGCGTAGCAAACTTTTCCGCACAGCAACTGAGGCTGTAGATCGCGCAATGCGCCTTGCGACGGAACACCGCAAGCTCAAAAAGCGTGATTTCCGTCAGCTTTGGATTGCCCGCGTCAATGCGGCTGCTCGTGCTGAAGGCATTTCTTATTCGAAGCTCGTCGCTGGGCTTATCAAGGCTGGTGTCACGCTTAACCGCAAGATGCTTTCTGAAATCGCCATCAAGGATCCTCAGGGCTTCAAGGCGATTGTTGACATAGCCAAGAACGCCTGAGTTGTCAGGCCGTTTTAATGGCGGTGAAATCGGGTTGCGGGTACTAACTGCAACCCGTTTTCTTTTCCAAACTTACTAATAAAGGAGCTTACATGTACGAGAAACTGATTTTTATTTTGGCATGTGCTTCTTTTTCTTTTGGTGCTGCGATAGCCTCTTTTTTGAATGTAGTGATTTATCGAGTACCTATTGGCGGGTCGATCGTCTCGCCTCCTTCCCATTGTCCTAAATGTGATTCGCCAATTAAGTGGTGGCAGAATATTCCGATTCTTTCTTACTTACTTTTGATGGGTAAGTGTGCAAATTGTAAAGAGCGGATATCTCCTCGTTATCCTTTTGTTGAGTTTATCGGAGGGGTGTTGTTTTTAGCTTCTTTCATGTATATAGTTCCTTCTTATGGGTTTACACTCTTTTCTCTTTTGACACTATCGCTTTATTGGATATGGATTTCATTAATGATAGTTGGGACATTCATTGATTTTGATCACAAGCTTTTGCCTGATTTTGTTACTGTTGGCGGTATGATACTAGGTTTTATTTATTCCGTAGCTATCGTGCTTATTACAAAAGTTAATCTTTCAACTTGGTATCTAGAGCCATTTTGGAATTCAATTTTAGGTTTAGTTGTAGGATTTGGGCTTTTATGGTTAGTTAGATTTATTGGGACTAAGGCATTTAAAAGAGAGGCCTTGGGAATGGGAGATGTTTTTCTTATGGGTGGAATAGGCTCAATATTTGGCCCAGTAGCAGTTCTTTTTACTCTCGTTTTTTCATCTTTTTTAGGTGCGGTATTTGGTTTAGTAGGTGTCTTTTTAGGCTCAAAGCGGATAGGTTCCTTTGCGGAAATTCCTTATGGGCCATACATTTGTGGGGCATGCCTTCTTTGGATGTTTAAAGGCCCAGAGATATGCTCTTGGTATCTTTCATTGATTGGGATAGGGGGCTAAAGAAATGGCTACACATTCTGCACCAAAATACGCTTCAGGGATACTGACTTTAGTTACTACTCGAGATGATCAGCAATATCTTCAGGATTTCCTAGCTCAGAGGCTTAGCCTTTCGCGTCGTAGTGCAAAGGCTGTTATCGATGGCCGTAATGTTTGGGTAAATAGAAAGTGTGTATGGATAGCTCGATACAAACTTAAAACGGGTGACAAAATTGAAGTGCCTGAGTTTGTTGTTAAGAGTGCTGCAAAGCAGTCAAGTCGTTCACAAGTGCCAGCAAAAGCGATCAATGAGGAGGCTCAAAAGCGTAGGCACATTCGCGTGATTTGGTCTGATGAGAGCTATTTAGTTTGCGATAAACCTGCAGGCGTTCTTTCGTGCGAAACAGAGGATAGCGTTGAGAGGATTTTAAGAGCTCAAGAATCGCTCCCGCATTTAGTGGCAGTACACAGATTAGATAGAGATACGACGGGGTGTTTGCTTTTTGCTAAAAACCATGCTGCGTTTCTTGCGGCAGTGGAAGTATTTAAGACTAGAAAGGTTTTGAAAATATATCATGCCGTGGCAGCAGGGCGTTTTGAGTTTAAGCATAAGATAATTAACGCTGCCCTTGATGGCAAAGAGGCGATATCAAATGTTGCGTTAGAATCGGTAAGCGATGATGCTTCATTTCTTCGTGTCCGCATAGAGACAGGGCGCACTAATCAGATTAGGCGTCACTTAGCTCAGGTTCGTCATCCAATTGTTGGTGACAGAGTTTTTGGGCTTAAGAGTGCTAGAGACGCCAGACTCATGCAGGTGCCAAGACAAATGCTACATGCCTCATCTCTTTCATTGCCCCATCCACTTTCGCCGCGTCTTGAAATTAATGTTCATGCGCCGCTACCAGCAGATTTTCGTGCAACATTAAAACTTTTTGGAATGGGAAAGCGAAAGTGATTTTTTAAGTGCATTTTTGATATACTACAAATAAGAAAAGAGGAGTTTAACGATGAATAAAGCTGAAAAAGAACGCCTTGCAAGAGTCGGGGCTAAGTTTAATGTAAAAAAATACATAGCTGAGGAAATTGAAGCTATTCGTCAGCAAGTCGGCGACAAGAAAGTCCTTTTAGCGATGTCTGGTGGTGTCGATTCCAGCGTTTGCGCTGTGCTGCTCCACAAGGCAATCGGTAAGCAATTAACTTGCGTTTTCGTTGATCATGGTTGCATGCGTTTAAATGAAGCGAAAGAAGTTAAGAATATTTTCAAGGGTAAGTTCGGCATTAATCTTATTTGCGTTTCAGCCGAGAAGCGCTTCTTAGAGAAAGTTGCAGGAGTAACAGAGCCTGAGCAAAAGCGCAAAATTATCGGTGGAGAATTCGTTCGCGTTTTCGAAGAAGAAGCCAAGAAGCTTGGGAAAATTGAATTTTTAGGTCAAGGCACAATCTATCCTGATATTGCAGAGTCTGGTGTTGGTGGCCATAAGGCAGTAAAGGCTCATCACAATGTTGGTGGGCTACCTAAGGATATGGGCTTTGAAGGTCTCGTTGAGCCAGTAAAGTATCTTTATAAAGATGAGGTTCGTGCAGTAGGTAAGGCGCTTGGTATTCCTACCAACATGGTTATGCGTCAGCCATTCCCTGGTCCTGGTTTGGCGGTAAGGTGTCTTGGCGAGCTTACTAAGGAGAAGCTTGATATTCTCCGCAAGGCAGACTTTATTTTCCGCGAAGAGATGGCCAAGGCCAAGCTTGATAAGAAGGCGCAGCAGTTCTTTGCTGTTATGACTAATGTGAAGTCAGTCGGCGTTAGAAATGGAGCGCGCACATTTGGCTATGTTATCGCTATTCGTGCCGTTTCTACACAGCAGTTTGTTCAAGCAGGCGTTGTTCAGCTTCCATTTAAGTTTGTCGTCGATGTTGCTGGCAAGATTGCAACTCAAGTTAAGGGTGTTAATCGCGTGGTTTGGGATATTACACCAAAACCACCCGCGACTATCGAGTGGGAGTAATAAAAAACAAATGAAGCGTCCGCTAATCTTGTTTTCAATAGTTCTAGCCGCCATGCGCGTTTTTGCGCTCGGCGGCGAGGATTTTGGCGGGGTAAAGTTAAAGGGTCGACTTGGTGCGCGGCTTGATTCGATGATTGAGCGTCAAGTCGCCGCGATAGATGTTGATTATATTACTAGCCCATTTTTAGCGAAGACGGAAAAGAAATTCTGGTGGCAGACAGAGTTCTGGGGCAAATGGATGCACTCTGCTGTGCCGTATGCCAACTACAGCAAATCTGCTAAATTAAACGATGCGATTGATTATAGCGTAGAGCGAATCCTTTCGTCGCAAGAGCCTTCTGGCTACATCGGTAATTATCCTCAAGAACTTAGATGTTCTGAAGGGTGGGATGTATGGGGCATGAAGTACACGATGATGGGGCTTATACACTATTATGATTATCGTAAAAGCACTAAGCCTGAAAAGGCTAAATTGGCGCTTGACGCGTGTAAGCGTCTTTGTGAATATCTCATCGCAGAGATAGGCCCTCAAGGGCGCCGCGGTGTGGAGCTTTGGAAGACTGGCAACTGGTCAGGTTATGCGAGTTCTTCCGTTCTCGAGCCTGTTATGTGGCTTTATTATCGCACTAGCGAGAAGAAATATTTAGATTTTGCTACATACATAGTTAAGGGCATGATAGAACCAGAAGAGGGGCCGAGGCTTGTTGATTTAGCGCTTAAAGGTATTGGTGTTTCTGCTCGCAATAGATATGGTCGCAAAGACAATCCTAGTAATGCGTGGAGTTATGTCTGCAAATACGGGCGAAGGAAAGCTTATGAGATGATGAGTTGTTATCAGGGGCTTATTGAGTATGCCCAAACTGTAAAAAATCGCCCAGAACTTATTGAGGCGGCGCTTTTTTCAGCAAGAGACATTGTAAAAAACGAGCTTAATATAGCTGGTGGCTGTGCTTCTTCAGAGGAGTGGTTTGGGGGCGCAACAAAGCAGCATCTTCCTTATTTGCGACTTCAGGAAACATGTGTTACTACGACATGGATGAGATTTTGCCAAAAGCTTTTAGAAATAACTGACGACCCTAAGTGGGCTGATGAAATTGAAAAAACATTCTATAATGCATATTTAGGTTCTCTCCGTAAAGATGGAACTGAATTTGCTTCATATACGCCATTGTCAGGTAGTCGCTATCATGGAATGCATCATTGCTATATGCATACAGATTGTTGTAATGCAAATGGGCCGCGCGGATTTTTATGTTTTATGAAAAACGTTTGCCGCAATGATGGTAAGAGTGCGACATTTAACTTTTATGCATCTGCGTTAGTCGATGGTTTCGAGATGTATTCGCTTTATCCAGCTGCTAATTTTGTCAGAATTGTTAGTCGCACAAAGGGGCCATTTAAAGTGCGTTTAAGAGTCCCTTCGTGGAGCGAGAAAACATCCATTCGAGTAAATGGTCAAACCGTCAACGCTTCACCAGGTTCGTATGCTGTTATTGAGCGAGAGTGGGAATTAGGTGATATTATTGAAGTCAATTTTGATTTAAGAGTAAAGTCACATACTCTTGCAGGAAACATTGCCTTCACGCGTGGGCCAGTGGCGTTAGCTCGCGATAATCGTTTGGGTGATGGTGATGTGTCAGAGGTTTTTAGGACAGCTAGTCTATCTCCGAAAGTTCTTGAGTCTTTTGCACAAGTAGTTCCGCCATCAGATGATATTTGGATGGCTTTCTCAGCAGTTCTACCAGTTGGCATGAATCATGCTAATCCCGATGGTAAATTTTCGTCGCAGGTAATGTTTTGTGATTACGCTTCGGCAGGTGGTCTATGGCAACGCAGTAATTATTACCGTGTTTGGTTTCCAGTTGAGCGTAGATAAATTTTACAGACAAAAGAGAACGAATATTTATGAGTTCAAGACTTGAAAAACTTCGCAATATAGGCATCGTAGCACACATTGATGCAGGTAAGACAACAACAACAGAGCGCATACTTTTTTATACTGGTAAAATTCATGCGCATGGTGATGTTCATGACGGCAACACAACAACTGACTTTATGGTTCAGGAGCGTGAGCGCGGCATAACTATTCAATCTGCTGCTATTTCTTGCGAATGGGCTGGTCATGAAATTAATATTATTGACACTCCAGGTCATGTAGACTTTACGATGGAGGTCGAGCGTTCGCTTCGAGTTCTTGATGGTGCAGTTTGTGTCTTTTGTGCAGTTGGTGGTGTGCAGCCTCAATCTGAAACGGTATGGCGTCAGGCTGATCGTTACAATGTGCCGCGCTTAGCGTTCGTTAATAAAATGGATCGCATGGGTGCAGATTTTCAGCGCGTAGTTGAAGAAATGCGAACCAATCTTAAGGCGCCAGCTTGTCCTATCGAGTTGCCTATTGGTGCGCAGGAGTCTTTTGCTGGTGTTATTGATTTAGTAAATCTTAAATCGATCGTTTACGATGACGCCTCGGATGGCAAGAAATTTACTGTGTCAGATATTCCATCTGAGATGATGGATGACGCGCTTCTTGCACGAGCTGAATTAGTGGAAAAGGTTGCTGACCTTGATGAAGAAGTTATGGAGTCATTTCTTGAAAATGGCGACTTAACAGCCGAAGAATTAATACCAGCTATCCGTCGCCAGACTATTGCAGGTCGTTTTATACCAGTTTTGTGTGGCAGCTCATTTAAGAACAAGGGTGTTCAGCAATTGCTTGATGCAGTATGCGCATATCTTCCATCGCCTCTTGATCGCCCACCAGTTGAAGCTACTGATTTAAAGAGCGGCGAGGCTGTTACGCGTTCAACAGATGACCCGCTTTTGACGGCGCTTGTTTTTAAAATTACAAGCGACCCATATGGTAAACTTTATTTTGTGCGTATTTATTCTGGTACTCTCAAAAAAGGCGCGAATGTCTTTAATCCTAGGACATTAAAGCGTGAGCGCGTAATGAAGATGGTGCGACTTTTCGCTGATACTAGGATTGAAGTTGATCAACTTGAAGCTGGAGAAATTGGTGCAATACTCAACCTTAAGGAGGTCACAACAGGCGATACTCTTGCTGCTGAAGCAAAGGCTTGCTATTTAGAGCGCATAACGGCTCCGCAGCCAGTGATGTTTATGGCTATTGAGCCAAAGTCAAGTGCTGATAAAGACAAGCTCGTAGAGTCAATGAAGACACTAGCGGCAGAAGATCCCACTTGCCAGTTTAAAGAAGACGAAGAGACTGGTCAAACGATACTTTCGGGTATGGGCGAGTTGCATCTAGAGATTCTTATTGATCGCCTTAAACGAGAGTTTAAGTGTGCTGCCAATGTTGGCAAGCCTATGGTAAGTTATCTTGAAACGGTTACTCAAGCATCAGAGAAGAGTTTTGTTTTTGATCGTGAATTATGCGGCAAACGCCACCTTGTCGAACTCAAACTTAAAGTTTCTCCGCTTGAGCGAGGAAAGGGTGTTCAGATTTCTCTTTCGCGTCAGTTCTCAAATCAAGTCCAGGAACGCAATCTTCAACAATGTGTAGAGCAAGGTCTTGCAGATGCTGTTTCAACGGGAGTGTTGGCGCGTTTTCAAATGACAGATATCGCTGTTGAGTGTGTTTCTGCATCGCAGTTGGATCCAGAAATGTCGGATGAAGTGGCATTTAGAAGTGCCGCGATGATGGGCTTTAGAGAAGTTGCTGAAACATGCGCGCCAGAATTTCTAGAGCCAATTATGAAGCTTGAAATTACCGTTCCTCCAGAGTCAGTCGGAGAAGTGTTAGGCGATTTGAATTCTCGTCGCGGAACAGTTCTAGATATGTCTCAAAAGGGAGATATGCAGATAGTTCATGCTAGGGTGCCGCTTTCAAAACTTTTTGGTTATTCAACTGCCATTCGTTCTCTAACGAAGGGGCGTGCTTCGTATTCAATGGAGACGGATGTATTTGAAATTGCGCCAAAGGCAGTTAAAGAGGAGATTTTAAGTAAATGAAAAAATGGAATGTAGCGGCTATTAAGGCAGCAAAAGGAGTCGAGAGGCTTGGTTGCTGTACAGCGTATGATGCGTGTTTTGCTCGCCTTGCTGATGAGGCTGGCGTGCCGATGATATTAGTTGGAGATTCGATTGGTAATAATGTTTTAGGTTTTGAAACCACGCTGCCAGTAAATATAGAAGATTCAATATCTGCTGTTTCTGCAGTCGCTCGCGGTGTTAAAGAGGCGCTAGTGATTGGGGATATGCCATTTGGCTCTTATCAGTGCGGAGACGATTTAGCAATGATAAATGCTGTTAAGCTTATTAAGGCTGGCGCTGATGCTATCAAACTTGAAGGCGGTGTTCGCGTAGTTGGGCTTATAAAGCGCATGACTGAGGCTGGTATTCCTGTTATGGCTCATGTTGGTATGACACCACAAAGCGTAAACGAGTATGGTGGCTTTAAAAAGCAGGGCAAAACTCCAGAGGCTGCTAAAACGATTTTAGAAGATGCTAAGGCAGTTGAGGCTGTAGGGGCATTTGCAGTGACGCTAGAGTGTGTGCCTGAAGAACTGGCAGCGCAAATTACTTCTGTGTTAAAAGTTCCAACAGTTGGCATTGGCGCAGGTGTTCAGTGTGACGCGCAATGGCTTGTTATGCATGACCTTTTGGGGTTAAATGAACGCTCGCCATCTTTTGCAAAGCGTTATGCTGAAATAGGTAGGACTGTTCGCCAAGCTTTTTCAGATTATGTAGCTGAGGTTAAATCGGCTGCGTTTCCAAATTAAGGCTTAAGACCTATTAGTTTTAGTGGGTTTTCGTATGCGATGGCTTTGCATACGGCATCAGAAGCGCCGATGCGCTTTAGGACATCAACGGCTTGTGCTAAACAGCAAGAAGAGCCGTTAAGAGTGCCTACAGATGAGCGTAGAAAACCATCTTCTTCTAAGAAGGATTTTACGCCATTCATTTCGTATTGACCAGGTGGCAGCCCTCCGGGGAAGGCGCAATCTGAAACGGCAATAAGTTTTTCTACGGGGACTGCTGCTAAGAAAACCTTTAGTACATGTTCTGGAAGATGAAAACCATCGGGGATAAACATCACGGATAGGCGATCTTGCGAAAGCGCAGACCACATGATGTTATCGTGACGCGGCAGAAGCGATGGGATGCCATTACCAACATGTGTAAGGGCTTTTGCTCCTTTATTGGCGAGATTGTCGAGGATTTTTGGGTGCCATTCCTTGCTATGGCCTATAGAGACAGTTATGCCTTTTGAAGATGCCTGTTCAGTGAATTTTTCGGCTCCAGAAGCTTCCGCGGCAATGGTAATAAGTTTTACTAGGTTTCCACATTGGTTTTGAAGTTCATCAATAAGGGCAATATCGCAGGGGAGAGTTTTGTCTGCTTTATGGGCGCCAACATAGCCAGGCTCTGGGGAAATGAATGGGCCTTCGCAGTGGATGCCGAGAATAGCTTCGTGGCAGATAGAGTCGATTTTTCGCGCTTCAGAAATGATTTTTGCATTTCTCATTGCAACGTCGGGGAAGGCTGCGGTTATTATGGTAGGAAGATAACCGATGGTACCTTGTTCGACAATTCGTCTTGTTAAAGATATAACATCATTTACAGTTAAAGAAGGCGAGTCAAAGGCTATGCCAAAACGACCATTTACTTGTAAGTCTATCCATCCATTCTGTTGCATATCCCACTCTCCATTTTTGTTTTAGATATAGTCAAATTGTATGTTTATAGTATAACAAAATTAAGTATTTATCATCAAGTGCAAGAAAGCAAGAAAGGAAGTCAAGAATGGAAGTAAAGTGTAAGAATGGAAGTAAATTGGATGTAAGGTAAGAAAGAAGAAGGTGAAGGTAGAAGATAGAAGGTGAAGGGAGAAGGTGAAGGTAGATGCTCAAATACAAAGTATGCCTGGATTATTTCCCCCTGAAGTGTCTAAAAAATACACATAAGATTTTTTCGCACATAATTCTCATTTTATGATATAATACGTCTTGAGATGGCAAGAAAGAAGTATACTCATTCTCCTTATTGGAGGGCTAAGAAGTCCACTATTGAGCGTTCGTACGTTTCGGATGCTTTAAAGTATTTTGGGCTTTATGAGCTTTTTACTTCAGATTTCGGCGAGGAGGAGACTAA